>CALWBC010000347.1 GCA_944375755.1 uncultured Mediterraneibacter sp.
ATTGCCTGAATACCGCACACGCAGGCATAAAGGAATTCCGCGACGGATCCGTAAGAAAAATGATTCAGCGAGTTCATTCCCGCCGGGTTCATGGTGCCGTCCGGAAGCACGGAGTTCCAGCGCTCCCAGATCGTAGTTGCCCCCAGATTAACACAGTAGAGCCATCCCGGGAAATCTTCATTCAGCAGTAGATCCCAGGCCAGATCTCCCATATCGTTTTCCGCCAGAACAGAGCACAGAAGCGGAGCTCCCACGAATCCGCATCGGATCTGATACCCGTCTTTCTTCAGTCTCAGGCGGAATGCATCGGTCAGTTTCTTTTTGTCCGGATATATACCGAACCGAAGCGCAGCCACATATGCCGCCTGGGTATCGATGGCCAGCCTTCCCGAGGGAGTGAAGTATTCCTGAAAAATCGCGTGTTTTACCTTCACATACAGTTCCTCGAACCTTTTTCTGTCCTCTTCGTATCCAAGAATTCCGGCTGCGTTTTTCGTCAGTTCTATGGAGTGACAGTAATATATGGAAGACAGGTATGCGTCATCTGTGTTTCCTTTAAAACTGCCTGTAGTTGTCCCGTCAAGAGCCAGCCAGTCACCGAATGTAAATCCGAAATCATACAGATAACGGTGCCCTCTCGCTTCATCCTGCCGGTCGATAAATTCAACCCAGTCCCGCATCATGGAATACGCGCAGGAGAGCATTTCCCTGTCCCCGTAAAAATGATACAGCGTATCCGGCAGGATCGTGGCGATATCGCCCCAGATGCTTCCCACATTCATTGCATGATCCGGATTCGGCAGATAGTTGGGAATTCCCCCGCCAAGAAACTTCTGCTCTGTTTTCAGATCTTCAATAAACTTTCTGTAAAACGCTCTGGTATCCATATGATAGCATGCCGCAGGCGCAAATACCTGTGCGTCTCCTGTCCACCCCAGACGTTCATCCCTCTGGGGACAGTCTGTCGGCATATCCCAGAAATTCGATTTCATTCCCCAGACCGTATTCTCATAGAGACGATTGATTTTCTCATCAGACGTATGAATCATTCCTGTCCGCTCCATATCCGAATACATAACGATTCCCGCGAAATCATCCGGTCTGATCTCTCCCGGCCATCCGCTTACACGGACATACCGGAATCCGGAATATGTAAAATGCGGCCGAACTGTTTCCTTTCTGCCATCTGAGACATAGACAAAAGGGTTGGCTGCTGAACGGTAATTCTCATTATAAAAATTCCCGTTCTGAAGGATCTCTCCGAACTCCAGACTGATCTTTGTCCCTTCCGGGAAATCTGCCTGAAACTCCATCACTCCCGCAAAGTTCTGACCCATATCCAGAACCGTCTCCCCGGCAGGAGTACAAAAAATTTCCTTTACCACAATCCGCTCTTTTTCCCGGATCGGAAGACTGAGCCGGTCTGTCAGCCGGTTCATGCCGGCCGGTTCACTTCCCTTCACATCGCAAAGAAGCATCACCGGTCTGTCGGAATTATCTTTTTCTTTCCAGAGCATCCTGTTGATACGCTCTCCATCATAAATGCCGGATTCCTCAATATCGGATCCGCGATATGTCCAGTCGGAATCCGTACCGATAACCTCTTCTTCTCCATTGTCATACGTCACATGCAGTTCCGCAATCACAGCCATCCGGTCTCCGTATGTATTTTCCACTGCCGGCATCCCGAATCTGCCCATGTACCAGCCTTTCCCGGTCATGATTTCCAGACGGTTCTCCTCCTGCAGATACTCTTCCACCGGAAATGTGATCACCTGCATCCGTTCCCTGTAATCTGTAAGATAAGGCGTCAGATACTCATCCCCGATCTTTTTTCCATTCAGATACGCTTCAAATACGCCTGCCGCAGACAGATACAGACGGGCTTGTGCCACCGGTCTTTTCAGCTGAAAGAGCCTTCCAAAGACAGGGTAAATATCCTGCTCCGCGCAGCTTATCCACCGCGCCTTCCATTCCTCATCCATCTTTCCCGTCTCGAACCAGGTCCGCGCCGCGGCGCTGTCCCCCGTCTCATCAGTCACGCTGACCGCCACATAATATCGCGTCCGCGGGGACCGGGCAAACCGCAGATTCACGCCTCCTGTCGGCACTGATGTCCCTGATTCTTCCCACAGAATATCCCGGAAGTCCGGATTCTCAGATACCCGTACCGAATAACCCGCAGTGTGCGTGCCCGCTGCCTCCTCCACGTTCCATGTAAGAGTACAGGATGTCATATCGTATCCCAATGGCTGTGAGATCCCGTTGAATTTTAATTCTGTTATTTTCATGTGATAACCTCTTACTTTAATTTTTTTCAAATTTACACAAGTCCATTCCTGAAACAAAAGAAGTTCCGGACAGCCATGCTCCCATATTTACAGCAAGCAAATTCCAATTCTGAAATCCCGGATTCATAACAGGTTCACCACTTTCCGGATCATAATACTCATGCATTTCTCCGCACCGTTCTATATCCTGTCCAAGGAGCTTTATTGTTTTTTGGGCCAGCTCAGCCGCTTCTGCTTCATATTCATACCGAAGCAATCCACAGAACACAAGATAATTCGATATTCCCCAAACTGGTCCCAACCAGCAGGAAGGATTATTTGTGGCTTTAACCTGATACATTTTTTCATATTTTGACAGTGATCTGACACCATATGGCGCCCAAAATGAACTTTCATTCAGCAGATTTTCTTTCACCATCCGCTCCGCCTGCTCCGGTGTCGCTATACCGCTCCACATAGCCAGAAATCCCGACCAACAACCGATACGCTGAATCAGGCAGTCCCAATTTCTTGGAGCCCCTGCATGAAAAAACTGTGTTTTATCCACAGGACACAGATTTAAATCTACACTGTAGTAAAATCCATCTTTTTCATCATAACAATATCGGCGTACAGTATGCTTCAAATTTTCCGCCTCCTGGCTGAAAAAGCTCACATCTCTTCCTAAGAGCTTTCCCAAATAACATACTGATTTCAATTCCATGTACATCATACAGTTGAGAAAAATAGAAGCTGAACTTTTATGTGGCCGATAAAAGGTACTCGGATCATTATCCACACCAATAGCAATATCATCATTCCAGAAATAGAGTCCTGTCTTGTGTCTGCATTTTCTATAATAATATAAAACAAATGCAAGCAGATTATCAAAATACGGTCTCAGCCAATCCGCATTTCCATAAATACTGGTCAGGAATGAAGCATGCTGCGCAAGACATGGTTTATGAATATTCTCTGTACAAGGCGCTGAAAAATCCGGAAGCATGCGGTCCGGAAGAATCATGATCGGGATCCTCCCCTCATCGTCCTGATATTCAAGGTAATTTATGATACATCCTTTTTCATAATCAGAAATATCTCTGGTTACAAACTGTCGGAGAGCAATATTCGTAAGCCAGCTGTCCCAGTCCCACAGACAATTATCATAGCAGCTTCCCGGAACAAGAAACTGATATTTCAAATATCCGTCCGGCTCACGGAACATCCTCTGATAATTTTTCTCTGCATATTCTAATATTCTGTTCAAATAATGATCTATATTTTTCATTTTTTCAAACCTTTATTATATAGATAGCGCCGGAAAGCCCGGCGCTGCCTGCTATTTATACTCTTTCATTAAGTTCTTTTCTGATCTGAGGCATCTTTTTGTCCAGATCATAAAGTGCGAAGATAATAATCTGACCGATCGTACAGATCAGCGTCACACCGATATAAAGGAAGATGATTCCGTTTATTGCAGATGTTGTCTGTACAGCTGCCCCGCCGACATATCCTGTCAGCGCCAGCACCCAGCCAACAACAACGCCTGAAAGGCCGCTGCTGAATTTGTTTGCAAAACTGATCGCGCTATAGGCCATACCTTCTGATTTAACACCAAATTTCCACTCTCCATAAAGAGCGCTGTCCGCAATAAACGCATTTGTCGCACCCTGAACCGGAGCAAAAAATAATCCTTTAATTACAAGTCCTACAACAAACAGCGGCACATTGTAAATATTCAGGAACATAAGAACAAAGCCGATCAATGTAAGCAGCAGTCCGATCAGAGAAGCTTTTCTCTTTCCGACTTTATTACTGATTGTGAGCGCAAGCGGCATCGCAATCAGCCCCGGTACATTATCTGCAATTACAAGTACTGCAACCAGCCCCGGGTTACCGAGCACATACATTCCATAGTAAATCATAACCGCAAGTCTTGTATAAAGCCCCAGGTAAACACATACTGTATTTATAAGCTGCATGATCCAGTATTTGTTTTTCAAAAGAGCAAGAATACTTTTTTTCGTATTAGTACCCGATTTTTTCTGCCCATCCTGAGTATCTTCCGTATCCTTAATTTCAGTCGTTGTAAAATATGTAAGTAATGTTCCCACAAGACAGATGACTCCAAGAATAACCGCAAACTCTATAAAGGCTGTTCTTGTATACTGGTTGCTTCCACCACTTAACGCGGTAAGAACCGATACCGCAACCGCGTTAATAAGTGTATTGCCTAAAATGCTTCCAAACATGATCAGCGTACTGATTGTATTAATCTCTTTTTCATTTCTTGTCAGTCGAACATTCAGCGTACTCATTGCACATCCTAATGCTGTGTATGCCAGTGCGTATAAATTATACATCACAAAAATAAATACAATCTTTGCTGTTCCTGATATTGTTCCTGGTGTCGAAAACAGTAGAATTGTGAACAGTACAGACGGCACAATTGCTCTAATAATCCACGGTCTGGCTTTTCCCTGTTTGCTCTTCGTCCGGTCGATTACAGCTCCCATGAGAATATCTGTAATGCCGTCAAAAACTCGGGAAACAAGCAAAATATTTCCCATTGCGAGCGCAGAAACTCCTACAATGTCCGTGCCGAAATAGGTAATATACCCGGCAACCAGCCCCGTCAGTAATGCCTGTCCAAGAAATCCCAACGCAATACTAAACTTTGTAATCCCTTTTACTTTACCCGTTTCCATAAGATACCTCCTCTTTATTCATATCTTTTTGCTCTTGCTGACTTAATTATAATTAGGTATAATCAGTGTTAGTACATAGTATATTGCCATAAATTCATATTATATTGCCATTTCATACTCCGACATTTCAAAGTCCGGGAAGTTTTTCACGATTATATGGAGGATAAATCATGTTTGAAAGAATTCACTTTTTTGAATATGACGGTAAATTTCTGACCAATTACAATCTTTCCAAAGAGGTGGAACAGCAGGAAAATATAACCGAAGATACAAGAAACACCTTGTTCGCTGAAGCCAGTGAACAGATGAAAAATCATTTTGTCATTGATGGGAGCATGAAGCTTCTGTTCCCCTTTCCGGTCAGCGACAAGGATAAAGATCACTACTTCTATCCCCAGATCTTCTGTGTATGTCACAGCGGCCCTTCCTATTTTACCCGTCGAAAGGACTATGCCTCCTACGAGATTCTGTATACCTACGAAGGCTGCGGTGTACTGGAATACGGCGGGAAAAAATATCATCTTCAAAAAGGGGACGGTTTCTTTATCGACTGCCGGGAGCCGCACTATTATTATACGGACGGCACACACTGGCTCCACAGTGATCTGCATTTTTCAGGTTCCATCTCCACGGAACTGTATGCAGATTTTGCCTCCGATAACGATGTTGTTTTTCACGAAGACTCCGATGAAAAATACCAGACCCTTCTGGAGACACTGGTGCGGATCTGGGACACTTTCCAGTCCTACAAGCAGCTTCAGTTTTCCAACTATATCAGCGAGATTATCGCCCATCTGCTGATCGACAAAGACGTAAAAAAATCAGGCAGCGCAATGCCTGAAACATTTGCGTACCTGATTAAATATATTGAACACAACTTTTCTTCCGATCTGACACTGGATTTCCTCGCGGAATTTTCCTCCATGAGCAAATACCATCTGTGCCGGGAATTCAAAAAATATACGGGCATGACACCGATCCAGTTCCTGATTTACACACGAATTGAGAATGCGAAATTTCTTCTCAAACATACGGATCTCCCCATCGGAAGAATCGCTTCGCAGACCGGATTTACTGACCTGAATAATTTTAATAATCAGTTTAAAAAACATACCGGGTACACGGCAAGCCATTTCCGGAAGTCAGGGGCTTTGTAGATTTCCACTTCAGCAGCTATTTTGTTCATTAACGGGAAGGTTTCTGATGGAAACAAAATACGGACGAGGTGAGTTTTTCGATTAGCTGACGTTCAAAAACAGGGGACTGCATCGCCATGCTGAGCCCACTTACTTCAAAGCTTTGAATGGATGTAACGCCGGAACCAGATGTTCGTGCAGAGGCACTCCATCTGTTCCGACTAACATCCA
>CALWBC010000348.1 GCA_944375755.1 uncultured Mediterraneibacter sp.
TGGATATCGGCGGACAGGACAGCAAAGCGATCCGGTTAAATGAAAACGGAGAAGTGAAGGATTTCGTTATGAATGACAAATGTGCGGCGGGTACCGGAAGATTTCTGGAGATGATTGCCCGCACGCTGGAGGTTTCCCTGGATGAGCTGGGCGCCATTGCACTGACATCAAAGGAGAAGATCGAGATCACCAGCATGTGTTCTGTCTTCGCGGAGTCAGAAGTGATTTCTCTGATTGCCAACAACAAGGAGAAGGCGGATATCGCGGACGGTGTCTGCCATGCCATTGCCAATAAAGCGTCCGGTCTGCTGCGCAGGGTAGGCATGGAACCGGATTTCATGATGACCGGCGGCGTTGCCAAGAACCCCGGCGTGGTGCGCGCTGTGGAGGAGAAGATCGGTTCAAAGCTCTATATCTGCGAGGAGCCGGAGATTGTCGGAGCCGCGGGGGCTGCGATCTATGCGCTTGAGAAGATGGGATGCTAGGATCCGGAGCCGTCAGGACAGCTCCAGATCCCATCTTTCTTCAATCACTCCTTCTCCCCATTCGGACTTGTCGCGGCTCCAGACTCTGTGGAAACCATGGGTTTCATAGACATGGCGCGCCACCACCTGGGCGGTGATGGTGAGGAGAAATACTCTTTGGATGAAAAGTTTCGGAGGAGTCGGACGCACTGACTGCATACTCCCGGGGCGACCGGCCGAAATATTTCCGAAATGCCTTATAGAAATTACTGCTGTTGCTGTAGCCGAGCATCAGCGCAATTTCCTCGATTGAGAGCGAGGTATTCTCAAGGAGAGTGATTGCGCGGCTCATCCTCTGTCCCAGAAGAATTTCCGAAAATGTCTTCCCCGTCTCCTGATGAAGAAGACTGGAAATATAGTTGGGGTGATAGGAAAAGTGATTTGCAATATCTTTCAGCGTAACGGCATCGGTGTGTTCTCCCATATAACGGATGATTCTGTCTGACAGCGTTTCATTTTCAGGAACAGCGGCGGACAGTCTTAAGCGGCGGGCGATCTGCATCAGGAGTGTCAGGACCATGGGCTGGAGGATTGCCTGTGTGTCCTCCTGCGGATGGGCGTATTCGATGACCATCATTTCCAGCAGAGTCCGCACGGTGAAGGGCTCGTCGAATTTCAGACGCAAGAATTCATCGGAAAACTGATCCGCCTGGGGATTGAGAAAGAAATGGAACAGTCTGGCGTCTGCGGACAGAACCGGAAGGAATGTGCGGAAAAAGGTTTCTTTCCGGATCAGTATTCCGATGATAATAATCTCTTCTCTGCTGTGAGCGGTCAGCGCGTATCCGGTAAATGGCTGACCGATATAGCATTCATTTTCGTGGATTACTACGTGATTGTCATGACGGTAGCTTATGGCGCCGTAATCTCCTTTATAGGCAAAATTCAGGAAGAAAAAATCCTGTCTGTGGAAGTTCTCCTGAATGTCCCTGCCCTTGTGAACGCAGATCATAATATTTTCATCTGGCTCACCCGGCCAGGCAAAAGATTTTTCCGTATGATCCCCTGACGGGACGTCCCGATATGCCCAGTCGCGCCGGGCAAAGATTTCTCCGAGTTTTTCCAGTGAAAGATTTAGAAGCCGGTATTCAGTCATAGTTACTCCTTTCCGGAATTTTCCGCACGAATATTTCTGCAGTATCATGTAGATTAAAAAAGCATACCATGAAATATTAGAATTTGCCATATATATTCTTAAGATAGAGCGCTGAATTTTCCGGAGTGAAAATGTATGTTAATAAGGAAAGACAGTTACACATATGACAAACGGATGATTATTTTGGAAAATTAATCGGATAATAGAGAATGGAGGATGAAAATGACAGAACTGGAAAAGCTGGATGCGGGTCTGGAATACTGTTTCTGGGATGAAGAGGTAAATGCAAGAAAACTGCACGCGATCAGTGGCTGCGCGAAATTAAATGCCATTGATCCGTCGGATGAGGCGGCGCAGGAGAAGGCGGTGCGGGAACTGTTCGGCTCTGCGGGAGAGTACCCCACGGTTCTCCCGGTATTTAACTGTGATAACGGGAGAAATATACATGTCGGAGATAATTTCCTGGCAAACTATAATGTGACGATTCTGGATATCGCTCCGGTGAATATAGGGGATCATGTAATGATCGGCCCGGGAACCCTGATTACGACAGTGAATCATCCGCTTTCCCCGAAGAAGCGCAGGCAGCATATCGGCCAGGCAAAACCGGTGACCATCGGGAATGACGTGTGGATCGGAGGAAACTGTACGATTCTGCCGGGAGTGACGATCGGCAGCAACGTGGTAGTGGCAGCAGGCGCCGTGGTGACGAAAGATGTACAGGACAATTGTGTCGTAGGGGGCGTTCCGGCAAAAGTAATCAAGATGATCAAGAATGATCTGGAGCAGTGAAAAAGCGGAAGAAGAGAAAAGTGGAAGCAGAGAGAAGGAAGAAGCGAAGAAGCGACAGAAGCAGCGGCAAATGTAAAATAAACGGCGGAAGTTTTACGCTTCCGCCGATTCCTTTAAGATTTCCAGAAATTTTTCCGCGGGTTTTGAAAAGACCTGGTATTTTTTCCAGATAACGCTCATTTTGTTTTCAAGTTTCGGTTCCAGAGGGCGGAAACAGAGACTGCTGTTCCCGCTTGTATTGATGATCTGGTCAAAACCGACCGCATAGCCGAGACCTTCATCGACCATCAGGGAGGCATTGAAGATCAGATTGTACGTCGCGGCGATATTCAGCTCGGATGGTTCTCTGCCCATCCACTGAGTCAGACTGCCGCCCTGTGTCTCCTGCTGGGAGAGGATCAGCGGCTGGTCGTACAGATCCTGCGGAGTGACGGCATCCTTCTCTGCCAGCGGCGCATCTCTGCGCATCAGAACACCCCAGGTATCTTTCCAGGGCATTTCCAGGGCATGATACTTCTTCAGATCTACATCCCCGAACACGATGCCGAAATCGATCAGACCCTTGTCCAGATATTCGGATACAAAATCGGCATTTCCGCTGGATATATGATAACTGACGCCGGGATAGCGGTTCTGCATTGTTTTCGCGGCTTTTGCGATGAGCCGGATGCCGTCTGTCTCTCCGGTACCGATGTAGACGTCCCCCATAATAATATGATCAGTCAGTTTGATTTCATTTTCCGTCTTCCGGACCAGATCCAGAATCTCTTCCGCGCGTCTGCGCAGAATCATTCCTTCCTCTGTGAGAACAATTTTGCGGGAGCCTTTTGTTCCCCGTATGAAAAGCTGTTTGCCCAGCTCCTGTTCCAGATTTTTGATCTGTGTTGAGAGCGTGGGCTGTGAGAGGTGAAGTGATTCCGCAGCGTGAACGATACTCTGTTCCCTTGCGATGGCAAGAAAATAGTTGAGAACACGCAGTTCCATGGCAAGGTCCTCCTTTAAGTTTTACAATTCTGGTTTCACTGTATCACAAAAAAGTATAGGCTTCAATTATGAAAATGCACAAAATATAAAAAAATATAATCAATAAGGAATGAGAGAAAGAGGATGGATTCAGCCGTTGTGATAAACAGTTGAATCCACCCTCTTTTCTGATTGCTCTTTCTAAATATCGATCGCGCCTTCCGGCTGCAATGCTGTTTGAAAAATCCCGGTTTTCCAGGTTGTGTCCGGATGTTATCTCGTCACGATATCAACCGGCACGTTGAAGATTTTTGCGACTTTCAGGATCGTGTCGATATGTCTGCCTGTTGCCGCCGCGAAGTGGTGAGTCGGACCGCACTCGCTCCAGCGGTTTACGAACTCTCTTGCGCCGCATGTAAAGCGGGTTCTCATGTTGGTATCGCCGAAGGAGAGGATCGGCCCTTCTTCGTTGACGCCTTCCGCAGCGATGAATTTGAAGTGTCCGTCACCGTCCTGCGTGATTGCGAGGTATGTAACCGGGCCTGTGTACGGATAGAACTGTGTCAGATATCCGCCGCCCGTCTTGCCGTGGAATACCTTCACGATCTTCATGGTCGGTTTTTTATCGGAGATGTCCGCATCGCCTGAGCCGCTGTGTCCGATGATGCAGATATCATCGTTAAAGTCGATGGAATACATCTCAGCCAGCTGGCCGGTTCCGGAAATGGTTTTTAAGATGCTCATTGCCATGGCAACCTTCATGTCGCCTTCTACCGCGCATGCGGTTCCCTGCTT
>CALWBC010000349.1 GCA_944375755.1 uncultured Mediterraneibacter sp.
TATAAAGATATCAAAGTATATCCGGACAAGCTGGCGGATGTGGGAGTTATGGCGACTCCGCTTGAGTACATGTCTCCGAAGCTCCCGGGACTTGGTGATGTAGACTGGGGCAGATACGTATCCGCTCTGACGGATATCGGCTATGACGGCTACACCTGCATTGAAGTGGAGGACAAGGCTTTTGAGGGAAGTCTGGAGGATGCGAAGAAAGCGGTACAGCTCAGCATCAGATACCTGAGAAACTTTGTGATATAAACTGCAGTAATTCAGAGAGACAGTACTTTTTGAGAAATTAAGAATCATACGGTAAAAGCCGGTATGCCAGAACCGTGAAATAAGGGTGGTATACCGACTTTTTAATATTTGAGGACTGAGAGCATTAAGCTCCCGGTCTTTTTTGTTCAAAGAAAACAGATATTTCTATGCTCGATTTCTATGACCGGATTGCTCCATCCCACTCACAGGTCAAAATTACATAATAAAATTCGTACCTTTTTCTTCCCCGGCCTTTTTTTACATCAGATTTTGATCTGATTCCGGAAGCCTGCGGTAAGGCGCGCAAAGCCGGATAAAAGTAAGATATATACAAGAAATGAAACACAGGAATCTGAAAAGAAAAGGAGAGAGAAAAATTATGGCAAAGATCAAAGTTGGAGTTGTAGGATGTGGAGGAATCGCGAATCAGAAACATTTCCCGGCGCTGAAGAACAACGGGGATTTGAACGAGATTGTTGCATTCTGCGACATTATTGTGGAGAGAGCTGAGAAAGCATGTGCGGAGTTCGGAGCGGAAGGCGCGAAAGTATATCAGGATTATCACGATCTTCTCGCGGATCCGAACGTGGAAGTGGTGCATATCTGTACGCCGAACGTATCTCACAGTGAGATCGCGATCGCTGCGTTTGAGGCTAAGAAACATGTTTACTGTGAAAAACCGATGTCTCACAGCCCGATTGAGGCGCTGAAGATGGTTGAGGCATGGAAGAAATCCGGTATGCAGTTCACGGTAGGATATCAGAATCGTTTCCGCCCGGAGGTTCAGAACCTTCATGCGGCATGCGAAGCGGGAGACCTGGGAGATATCTACTACGGAAAAGCGCATGTGGTCCGCAGAAGAGGAGTACCGACATGGGGAGTATTCATGGACAAGGCGCAGCAGGGTGGCGGTCCCCTTATCGATATCGGAACACATGCTCTTGACATCACTCTGTGGTGCATGAACAACTATGACATTGACAGTGTAACAGGTTCTGTTTTCTATAAACTGGGCGGCCTGCAGCAGGCGACAGAAGGAAATCTGTTCGGACCATGGAATCCGGATACTTATGAAGTAGAAGATTCCGCTATGGGATTCATCAAGATGAAAAACGGCGCGACCATCAATCTGGAGGCAAGCTGGGCTCTGAATATCCTGGAGTCCCGGGAGGCATCTACCACACTGTGCGGAACGGCAGCAGGCGCGGAGATCCATTCCGGAATGAGTTACAGCAAGAACGAACTGATCTACAACCGCGGAAGAAACGGACAGCTTATGGAAGAGACGATTTCCCCGGTAGGCGGTGTCGCTTACTTCGGAGGAGGCGGCGGAGAGGAAGGAACCATCGACTGCCGTCAGTGGCTTGAAGCGGTGCAGAAGGGGACACAGCCGCTCGTAAAACCGGAGGAAGCGCTTGTTGTTACACAGATTCTCGACGCGATTTATCAGTCTGCAAGAGAGAACAGAGAAGTGAAATTTTAATAACAGCGGCAAGGAGGAATTATCATGGCATTTGCAATGAGAATGAAGCTGAATCCGGAGATCATCAAGAAGGATTCCTTCAAAAATTTATATATCAACGGGGAAAAGAACGGATTTGAGTTCAAGGTTCAGCTGGCGTATTACAGAGGACACTATCTGTCGGATATCGATCTTCTGGAAGTATATCTGGACGGCGAGAAAATGCCGCAGGAAGCCGTGACATTTGAAATCAACGGAAAAGAACTTCCCGTATATAAACTTACTTATGCTGTAACCGAGTTCTGGAGCCAGGTGGAGCAGGCGAAGATCCGCGTTATTAAAAAAGGCGGCGTGGAAAAGGGTGAACATGAACTGGAACTGAAGCTGATGATGAGAGTGCCTTATATGCAGATCGGACCGGATCACAACTTCATGCCCCTTGACAGCGGAGAAAAAGTAACTGTAAACGTGGCGGAGTAATTGGGAGGATACAGAAATGAGTAATGTAAAACTTGGCGCGACACTGTTCTGCTACGGAACAGAGTACGCAAGATATGAATATGATTTTGAAGAGTGTGTGAAACAGGCTGCTCTGGCAGGGGCGAGCGGATATGAGATCGTAGCGACTCAGATGATCCCGTCCTACCCGAATGTAAGCGATGAATTTCTCGGAAAAGTTCATGCGCTGAAAGAGAAATACGGAATCGGACCGGTAAGTTACGCGGCGAACAACGATAAGGGTATGAGAAATGACCGAAATCTGACAGATGACGAGATGCTGGCGGATGCGATCATTGACCTGAAAGCCGCGAATAAACTGGGATGTAAGGTGATGAGAGTTCAGTACATGATGTCGCCGGAGGCGTTTGAAAGGCTGGCTCCGTACGCGGAACTGTTCGATGTGCGCTGCGGAATTGAGATTCACAATCCGGAGACGCCGGGCTCCCCGTGCATGCAGAAATACCTGGAAGTAATTAAGAGAACAGGATCCAGATATCTGGGATTCGTACCTGATTTTGGATTCCTTGCCATTCATCCGAACAGACCTCAGTGGCTCAAGGCGCTTGAGGCGGGGGTAAAAGAAGAGCATCTGGAACTGGCAGCCCGGCTGCGCCGCGAGGGCGTCAGCCAGGAAGAGGCGACCAGGAAAGTGATGGAGGCAGGCGCGTCGCCGGCAATCATGACAGCGCTGGCGGGAATGTTCGGTTTCGTGCAGTTCCATGATGAGAAAGATCTTCCGGAACTGCTTCAGGAGTTAAAGGACATCCTTCCGTACAGCTTTGAGTGCCACGGCAAATTCCACTATCTTGACGAGGACTGCCATGAGGCAAGCATTCCGTATGAGGAGATTCTTCCGCTTCTGGTTGAGGAAGGATTTGACGGATACCTGATCTGTGAGTATGAGGATGAACTCTACTGCGGAGGAACAGAATTCACAAAACGGCAGATGATTCTGGAGAAGAAAGTGCTCGGAATTCAATAAATTGAAATAATAATCAGGAAATGACAACAGATAGAATGAGAGGAGGATATGCTATGAGCAGCAATACCTCAGTCTCCGCAGGGAGACTCAGCAAAAAAACATTATTCGCCTATGGATGCGGCGATTTCGCAAGTAACCTGACTAATACATTTATGGGAAGCTACCTGTCTATTTTCTATACGGACGTTGTAGGG
>CALWBC010000350.1 GCA_944375755.1 uncultured Mediterraneibacter sp.
CTCTTGCGCGGGTGCAGACCGAGGGCGGAATCGCGCAGGGAATCGGAATGGCTCTCTTTGAAGATGTTGTCTATAACGCGAAGGGAAAGAACTACAGCAATTCCTTTATGCAGTACAAGATTCCCAGCCGTCTGGATGTCGGGACGATCCGGGTGGAATTCGAGAGCAGTTATGAACCGACGGGACCGTTTGGAGCCAAATCTATCGGCGAGATCGTGATCAACACCCCGTCTCCGGCGATCTCGAACGCAATCCAGAACGCAACGGGAGTAATCATTCGAGAGCTTCCGATGACCGCGGAGAAGATCTATCGCGGGATGCATGAAAAAGGATGTGACGAGGAGAGCCGGGACAAAGAGGCATAGGAAACAATAATCAAACAGGAGGATGAGTTTTTGCTCATCCTCCTGTTTTTTTTGCTGCGTGCTGTTTGAAACATGCTAATAGATTGCCTTCATTAAAATGTTCTGCGAGTAATCTCCGAATTTTTCCCCGAACAGATTCATGCCGCCTTTGTAATGAGAGGTGCTGTCCACAGCCAGACGGAGATTGATGGAATTTTCCGTTTCAATGTTCAGAGAGTCCAGGTTAAAGTCCGAAGCGGGCTGATCATCGATAAAAGTTCCATCCGAAGTAATCAGGACGGAGTGGATCAGTCCGTACTGTGTATTATTGTTATCCCACCAGTCCGGATTGAGAATGCCGCGTCGGTTTCCAAAGTCACCGAGAGAGTGGATGAACCCGGTGTGTGTGCCGTCCAGATAAACGGCGATATCTGATTTCCAGTCATTACAGTAGCCCGGCGCTTCCGAACAGAGCTCGAAGGAGAATTCGATGCTTTTGATGTTTTTGTAGTTTTTCATTCGATAGGTAGGAAAACGGTATTCTACAAATCCCCGGGAAAGCCAGAGCAGCTGAGCTTCACTGTGTTCGGGAGCATAGAAACCGTAGACGCTGTCCTCTGCGGAAATAAAACCCTCGGATGTAACGATGCCGCATGGGGCTTCTACGGAGAAGTCAAAATAGTTTCCAATGGGCATCTGTTCGATGATAATATTTGTGTTTTCTCCTGAGAGTTCGTTTTTCTTGATCTGAAGAAAGATACTGTCTGTCTTCAGTGCGCAGAGCTTCTGAGAGCCGCGCAGGCCGGGACTTGAGGTGGTGATGACGAGTCCGGCGTCCTCCAGTGTGTTTATTGCGAGGGCAGTGGAAGACATGGGAATGTTCATCAGCGATGAGATCCGGCTGATGTTCAGCGGCTTGTCTTCGATTAGCTGAAGAATCTTCAGCCGGGTAGGGGAGGCCAGCGCGTGAAATATTTTTGATGACTTTTCTACTTCGTCAATATTCAGAGTGATTTTTGTTTTCATATCTTTCCCCATTCCTCTGGTTATAATTTCATATTTTAATCATAAGAAAATCGTTATAAAATGTCAAGAATCAGGGGGGCTTCGGTTCCTTCGAATAGAGTTTGAACCATAACAAACCGGATTCTTTTAATTATTGATTTCTAAAAAATATGGAATAATTATCCCATAAAAGACTACTGCAAAAGATAATTAATTACATAAAATATGTAACTAATAAGGCGAAATAGACAAAATTAGATATTAAAAAATATAGAAAATAAACAAAAATAGAATGAAAATATACATGAATATTGACAATAATGTAAATGGGACATATAATCAGGGCAGAAAGAAGAAATAAAAGCAACAGAAAAAATGGAATAATCTGGTGCGAAAAAGGAGGTAAAATTATGAAATGGAACAGAATTGCTGCAGTGACTTTATCCGCGGCCATGGTGGTTGGCCTGGCAGCGTGCGGAAGCAGCGGAGGTGACTCCGGATCAGAGGGAGGTTCCGGAAAGATTCAGATCAGTTTCCTGAATGGTTTCACCGGAGGAGACGGAGACTTCATGAAGAAGATCACGGACGGATTTAACAGCTCCCAGGACAAATATGAGATCGTTGAGTCTCAGGAGAAAGATCATCTTACCCAGTTCAAGGCAAACGGCGCGGATCTTCTGATTATGGGTGATACGGATCTTTATACCTATGCAATGGACGGCATGATCCAGGATGTAACTGATATATACGAAAAAGCAGGTCTGTCAACGGATGATTTTGTTGAAACGGCAATGGAAGTGGCGACTGTAGATGGTGCGGTATATGGGTTCCCGCTTGATATTCATCCATTGACGATGTTCTATAACAAGGAGCTGGTATCAGATGAAGAAGTACCAAAGACTTATGAAGATCTTGTTAATCTTAACGCCAAGCTTCAGGCTCAGGATCCTTCCCTTTATGTGATGACTGTACCCGGATCAGGTATTTCCGAGCAGTATTGGATGGCGCTGGCTGCCCAGTACGGTGTTGAGCTGGAAGAAGATGGATATTGTAACTTTGCACAGGACAAGCTGGCGGATGTATTTATGAAATGGCATGACATGGTCTTTGTGGATCACTTAAGCCCTGCGAATATGGGACTTGATTCGGAGTTTACCAGTTTTGCGAAAACAGCTGATGACATTACAACTCAGGCGGCGGTTTCCCTGACAGGTGTCTGGTTCTACAGCACGGCCAAAGAGGTGTATGGTGACAATCTTGGTATTGCACCGATTCCGGCAATTGGTGACAGTTCCGCTACATATGGACAGTCTCATAATTTTGTTATTTCTTCTGAAGTGACAGACGAAGAAAAGATGGATGGTATTGTAGAATTTCTGAAATATGTTTATACTCCTGAAAATCTTCTGAACTGGGCGGATTCCGGACAGACACCGGTATACAAACCGACAATGGATCTCATCAGAGAGAATCCGGAGCAGTATCCGGTGCCGGCAGTTAATGTTGATACAGTTTCAGACTGTGCGTTTTCACCTCAGGTCTATAACGGAATTGCTCAGACAAATTATGTGACAGAAAATATCTGGGGCAAGGTTACGACTGAAGAAAATCTTACTCATGAAGATCTGATGGGGCTTCTTGAGCAGGCAACAGATAATGCAAAACAGCTTGCGGGAGTACAGTAGTAAATTATTTGAACAATAATATACGCCCCGGAGGATCTGACAGGGTTCTTCCGGGGCATGTGTATCTGAAAGGAGTCGGCAATGAAGAAGAAGAGAAAAACAGCGGGTGTTTTTTTCGCGCCTTTTGCCTTATGTTTTGTCCTGTTCTGGTTGGTTCCGTTTGTATACGGATGTTATCTTAGTGTGTGTAATATGTCACTGACGCGGGGCAATCAGGGGTTTATAGGTCTGGGGAATTACATACAGATTTTTACGGCGGGATCGGTTTATTCAGAAGCGTTTTTCCGCGGTCTGAAGAATATTTTGATCTTTGTTGTGACAAGTGTTCCGCTTTTGGTAATTATTGCATTGGTTCTGGCGCTGATTGTGGAAAGTCTTCCTGAAAAAGTAAAGGGAATTTATCGGACGATTTATTTTATGTCCTATGCGGTATCCGTTACGGCCGTTTCAGCTGTATTTCTCTGGCTGTTTAACGGAAATGGAGGATATATCAACAATGTTCTTCTGAGTGCTGGTCTGATCAATGAACCGGTTTCCTGGCTGGAAGCTCAGCCTTTTGCCTGGATCGTTCTTGTTGTGGCAACAGTGTGGTGGACAGTAGGTTATAATATGATGCTTTTTATTAATGCTTTGAACTCTATTGATTCTGCACTGTTTGAGGCGGTAGCTGTAGATGGCGGAGGTTTTTTCAGCAGATTAAGATATATTATTCTTCCCGGGATCAGGAATGTTATGGCATATGTAATTCTTATGACAATTATCGCTTCTTTTAATATGTACGGACAGGCTACCCTGATAACGAGGGGAGGACCTCTTAATTCCACAAAATCACTGATCATGGAGATTAATGATGTAATCTTTACAAATAACAACCTTGGAGAAGGAAGTGCCATGGCGATTATTATGGGAATTGTAGTCATGCTATTTGCGATGTGTCAGAATTGGTTGTCGAAAGAGAAGAAAGAGATAAAAGAGGTGAGCGGATCGTGAAAGGGAAAAAAAGATTAAAAAGACTGATTCTTGTTATAGCGGCTACGATAATTGCGTATATCTTTCTGGTCCCGCTGCTGTTTATGGTATTTACCAGTTTTAAAGGACTGTCAGAGTCCATATCTTCTTCCGAACTGCTTCCGCATGTATGGACGCTGGAAAATTATGTCAGTATCCTGGAAGATACAACAACATCGCCGATCATGCGCTGGCTTATTAATACAATCATAGTAACTGTAACAGGTACGGTTCTGGTAGTAGCTGTGGATTGTCTTGCGGCATATTCTCTTGCAAGACTGGATCTTCCGCTTAAGGGGAAAATTATTATATTTCTGATCTGGGTTATGACAATTCCCGGGATTGTGACAACGTTCCCGTCCTTTTATCTGTTCCGGGAGCTGAAACTGGTCAACAGTTTTATTCCTCTGATTGTTCCGTATACTGCCAATGCAACCGGCGTATACCTGATCTATAACTTCCTGATCGATTTCCCGGTCAGTCTTGAGGAGGCTGCGAGAATCGACGGCGCGGGAGAGTTCCGTATCTTCTGGAAGATTGTGTGCCCGTGTATCAAGCCGGTGATGCTGACGCTGGCGTTTATTACTTTCCTTGCTATTTATAATGACTTCCTGTGGCCGAGTCTTGTAGTGAGCCGAAATGAAATGAAAACACTGACGACAGGAATAGCCTCTCTTGTTCTGGGAGCCAATTTTGTGAATCCCGGACTGATGATGGCGGCGACATTGATTGCGGTGCTTCCGGCACTGGTCCTGTTTATGTTCCTGAATAAATATCTTGTAAGGAGTGAAACAAATGTTGGAATTAAATAAACTGAACTTAAAAGAGTGCCTGATCAAACCGGAGACAAAGAAGAGAGAAGATCTTCGTATGAGGGATCCGTTTATTTTCACAGATCGCAGCCGCGGCGTGTATTTTCTGTATGGTACATCAGAGAAAACCTGTGACGGCGCTGCAAATGTGGATCCGTATTTTGAAGTATATGCAGGGGAGACGCTGGATGAATTCACAGGTCCTTATGTCTGCTTTGAACCGCCGGCAGGGTACTGGGGCGTGAAGCACTACTGGGCTCCGGAGGTTCATGAATATAAAGGAAAATACTATATGTTTGCCAGCTTTAAGGGCGGCATCGGCGGAGACCGGGGAACGGCGATATTGAAGGCGGATTATCCGGAAGGACCGTATGTGCCATGGAGCGACGGACCTGTGACGCTGAAAGGGCATGAATGTCTGGACGGAACCCTCTATGTGGATGAATCCGGACAGCCCTGGATCGTATTCTGTCATGAGTGGACAGAGATGTATTATGGAAAGATCAAAGCGATGAAACTCTCGGAAGATCTGAAGTACGCTCTGGATGAAGAGCCGGTGGTGATCGTGGATCATGAGAAGGATAAACTTCCATGGATTCATAAGATGTCGGATCCCCGTGTGGGAAAGGAAGGGTATCTTACAGATGCGCCTTTTATGTGGAAGCTTCCCTCCGGTGTCCTGCTTATGACGTGGTCGTGTTATGCGGATGGCACGAATGGAAACGAAAAAAATTATGTGATTGCGGGATGTATCAGCAGAAACGGATCTGTTGAAGGTCCCTGGGAGCATCTTCCGGAACTGCTTTTAAATCGGGATGCGGGACATGCCGCACTGTTCCGGGATCTTGACGGAAACCTGAAAATCGTTATGCACGGAGATGACGCGCATCACGGAAGTGAATATCCGGTGATCTGCGATGTTCGGGAAGAAGAGGATAAAATAAGTATTGTATGGAGGTAGGCGTCGTATGGATGGACTGAGAAATGAATATCCCAGGCCACAGTTCGTGAGAAAGGAATGGCAGAATCTGAACGGAGAGTGGGATTTCCGGTTCGGAAAGGAAAACTGGCAGAAGATTACGGTGCCTTTTGTATTCCAGAGCCGTCTGAGCGGAATCGGGAGCAATCGTATGTGTGACAGAGTGACTTACCGGAAGAAATGCCGGATTCCAAAAGAGTGGAGCGGCCGGGAGATTTTTCTCCATTTCGGTGCCGTGGACTATGAGTGCAGGGTGTATGTCAACGGCAGATATCAGGGAATGCATGTGGGAGGAAATGTCGGATTTTCCTTTAATATTACGGAAGCTCTGAACTGGGAGGAAGAAGAAATCGTAGCGGAGGTTTTTGATCCCTGCGAAGATGAGACCATCCCCCGGGGCAAGCAGTACTGGCTGAAAGAACCGGATTCCATCTGGTATACAAGGACAACGGGGATCTGGCAGACTGTGTGGATGGAACCGGTAAATCGGGAACGTATCGTCTCTTTGAAATATACCCCGGATATTGACAACGGTACGGTGCGGATCGATTACAGCTATACGGGGAATCCGGCGGATCATACGCTGGACTTTGGTATTTCCAAAGTCCGGCGGATCATACGCTGGACTTTGGTATTTCCATGGACGAGGAAGAAGTGGCACAGGTATCTGTCAGCCGTCCCGAGAATGAGGGAAACATCACCATAGATGTGTTTGACAACCGGATTTTCCATACAAGCACGCATAATGGCGGCTGGTGCTGGAGCCCGGATAATCCGAAGCTTTTTCGGATAAAGGCAGTGCTTCGCAAAAGCGGAAAGTGTGCGGATGAAGTGGACAGCTATTTCGGAATGCGCAAGATTCACACGGACGGAGGGATGGTCTATCTGAATAACCGTCCATTTTATCAGAAACTGGTGCTCGATCAGGGATACTGGAAGGATTCACTGATGACAGCGGCGTCTGATGAAGATTTTAAGACAGATATCCTTCTGGCAAAGGAAATGGGATTCAACGGATGCCGGAAACATCAGAAAACAGAGGATCCAAGATTCCTCTACTGGGCAGACCGGCTCGGATATCTTGTGTGGGAGGAGATCGGTTCATGCGCGCAGTTCAGTTCGGAAGCAGTCCGCAGAACAGTGGGTGAGTGGATGGAAGTGGTGGAAAGAGACTACAGTCATCCGTGCATTGTGACATGGGTTCCCCTCAATGAGAGCTGGGGAGTGCCGTTTATTGCCGTGGACAGACGGCAGCAGGAGCTTTCACTGACTCTCTATCATCTGCTCAAGTCTCTTGACGGCACGCGCCTTGTCGTGGGAAATGACGGATGGGAGATGACGGAGACCGACATATGCGCAATTCACAATTATGATCACGGTGAGAAAAATGATATACAGGCTCACGAACGGTTCCGGGAAAGTCTGTCCCGCAGGGAGGAACTGCTTCATACCTATACAGCCGGCAGAAAAATCTTTGTGGACGGATGGCAGTATCAAGGACAGCCGATTCTGCTGACAGAGTTCGGAGGTATATCCTTTGTGGAAAAAGATTCGAAAGCGTGGGGATATACCTGTATCAGTGATCGTGAAGAGCTGGAAAAAGAGTACGGGCGGATTATTGACGCTATCCATGCATCGGAGAGCATAGCGGGGTTCTGCTATACACAGCTTGCGGATGTGGAACAGGAGACAAACGGGCTTCTCACCTGTGAACGGAAGCCAAAAGTGCGGCCGGAGATTATTCGGGAAATAAATGACCGGGTGAATAAAAAGCGGATACGGATCTGAAGATGTAAATCTTGATTTTTCTGATTCTTCCGGCTAGAGAAAAACATCCGGGAACTGCGGAATAGAAGTTCTGGAGAACGGATTCGATGGAAATGGATATCGTCTCCGGTTCCGCTCCAGAAACTAAGAAAAACTAAATGAACCGGGAATCTGCTAAAAGCAGGATTGAAAATGGAACAACTCGCATTCGCTCAGACAATTCCATTTTCAATCCAACGCAGCTTCCCGGTTCATTAACTTTTTCTAAA
>CALWBC010000351.1 GCA_944375755.1 uncultured Mediterraneibacter sp.
CGGAACCAGATGTTCGTGCAGAGGCACTCCATCTGTTCCGACTAACATCCAGAACAAAGGCTTTTCAGACGTTCCTGCTCCAACGCATGGCTCACGCAGTCCCCTGTTTTTGAACTGGCGCATCCGACCGGAAAAACACATCGCCGGCTGTAGTTTCCACCAAAAGCCTTCCCGTTAATCAACAAAATAACGCGAATAATAAACCAACGTCGCGGCTGAAAAGTGCTGAAATCTGCAGTACCTTCCGGCCGCACCTTGTTTTTTCTTCAGCTGTTTATTCATTTACTTCCCCATTTGAAAGATTACGAAACCAGCCCCATTTCAATATCTTTTCTGCGGGGATGGAGATGTGGGAGGGTGACTTCGGAGGGAAATCCAGTGCATCTTAAAGTTTCGGGCGCGGACGTTAAGGCTGACGGCGGAGTTGTCTGAGCGCAGGCGAGTTCTCCGCCGGCAGTCTTTGCATTTAGTCCGCACCCGGAACTTTTAGCTGCACTTATTTCCCGGAGCGGAATCCGTACACATCTCCATCCCCGCAGAAATACGTTCTGAAATCCCCCGGGTTTCGTCTGTTTTGAAATTGGCTGTTAATGAATTAAATAGGCTGAACTGTTCCACTTTTATGAAAATTCATTGCCGTTCGCCCGCAAACATGTTATAGTATTTATGTGTTGTTATTTTTACACAAAAAATTTATAAAGAAAGTGGTAGGAGTGGTAAAAATGTATCAAGAAGAGTATAAACGCTGGATGGAAGCAGATCTCGAAGATGCAGATCTCAACCCGGAATTATCAAGAATTGAAGGAAACGATGATGAGATTAAAGAGCGGTTTGCCGTTGCGCTGAAGTTCGGAACAGCGGGACTTCGCGGTGTGCTCGGAGCAGGAACAAACCGTATGAATATTTATGTAGTACGTCAGGCTACACAGGGACTTGCCAACTGGGTAAAGACACAGGGCGGAACTCAGACCGTAGCGATCAGCTATGACAGCCGTCTGAAGAGTGATGTATTCGCGAAGAACGCGGCAGGTGTTCTTGCGGCAAACGGAATCAAAGTAAGGATTTATGATGCATTGATGCCGGTTCCGGCACTTTCCTTTGCTACACGTTACTACAACTGCAATGCCGGAATCATGGTGACAGCTTCCCACAATCCGGCAAAATACAATGGATATAAGGCATACGGACCGGATGGATGTCAGATGACAGACGACGCGGCCGCAATCGTATATGATGAGATTCAGAAGACGGACGTTCTGACAGGAGCAAAATACATGTCGTTCGCTCAGGGCGTTGAGGAAGGTCTGATCCGTTTTGTGGGAGACGACTGCAAGAGAGCGCTTTATGATGCTATCGAGTCCAGACAGGTTCGTCCTGGCCTGTGCAAGACAGCCGGACTGAAACTGGTGTACAGCCCGCTGAACGGTTCCGGACTTGTGCCGGTTACTCAGGTGCTGAAAGACATCGGCATTACGGATGTGACAATCGTTCCGGATCAGGAATATCCGAACGGATACTTTACAACATGCAGCTACCCAAATCCGGAGATCTTCGAGGCACTGGAGCAGGGACTGAACCTGGCGAAAGAGACAGGGGCTGACCTGATGCTGGCGACAGATCCGGATGCGGACCGTGTCGGCATTGCCATGAAATGCCCGAACGGCTCTTATGAGCTGGTAAGCGGCAATGAAGTGGGCGTACTGCTTCTCGACTATATCTGCGCGGGACGCATTGAGAAGGGGACAATGCCTGAGAATGCGGTTGCTGTAAAATCCATCGTATCTACTCCGCTGGCTGACGCTGTGGCAGAGCACTATGGAGTAGAGCTTAGAAGCGTACTTACCGGATTCAAATGGATCGGAGATCAGATCGCACAGCTTGAGGCGGCAGGAGAGGTTGACCGTTTCATCTTCGGATTCGAGGAGAGTTACGGATATCTGGCAGGACCATATGTGCGTGATAAAGACGCGATCATCGGTTCCATGCTGATCTGCGAGATGGCTGCTTATTACAGAAGTATCGGAAGCGCGCTGAAACAGAGACTGGAAGAGATCTACGCTCAGTACGGACGTTATCTCAACAAGGTTGACAGCTTTGAGTTCCCGGGATTAAGCGGAATGGACAAGATGGCAGGCATCATGCAGAACCTGCGCGAGAATCCGCTGACAGAGATCGCGGGATACAAAGTTACAGGAGTGACAGATTACACGAAACCGGAGGAGACAGGACTTCCGTCAGCGAACGTGCTGATTTACAAACTGGAGAATAATGAGACTGTTATCGTTCGTCCTTCCGGAACAGAGCCTAAGATCAAGATCTACTATACAACGCTCGGAAAAGATCTGGCAGAGGCTCAGGCTGAGAAAGACAAGCTGGCAGAGGCGCTGAAACCGGTTATGGCATAGGCTGCCGCATAGTGAGAATACTTATCTGCGGGGCAGGGAAACCTGTCCCGCTTTTTTTGTGCGATACGCCCGGAGGACGCCCGACGTGCCTGCACGAGCGGACATCCTCCGATTCCGATTCTGCAGTTTTTCTGCCATTTTCTTGGTTGTTTTTATGAAAACAGAGAGGGAACAGAGGATAAAATAGTGCATATTGTATCAAAAATGCAAAATGTAAGTTAAATATTGCAAAAAGATAAGGCACGGTGAAACTTTAAATCTGCTACTATATTTTTACGGAAAAGAAAGGAACGAACAAAGGATGAGATGGATTGCTTTGGATATGGACGGCACGCTGCTCGATGAAAATGACCGGATACTTCCGCGGACGAAAGAATGTCTGATTGAGTGCCAGAAAAGAGGAGTCCGGATTATTCTGGCGAGCGGCAGAAGCCACACAAGACTTATGCCGTATGCAAAGGAGCTTGAGCTGGAGAAATACGGGGGAAGATTCATAGAGGTAAACGGCATGGCGGTGTATGACCTGGAGAAAAGGGAGCGTCGGATCATCCGGCGTTTTCAAAGAGAAGAGATCCGGGAACTGTTTGAATTCTGCCGGAAATGCCAGGTGGAGATCCAGTGCTTTCAGGACGCTTCTGTTTACTACTGGATTCCGGAATGGCAGGCCAGGGAGAAGGAAGCAGAGAGAAAGGAAAGAGGTCTCCCGGAGGACTACCCGAATCTGGGAGGTGCCTGGACATGGATCACCGATACACGAAACGGATATCCGCTCCAGGTACAGATCGAGGACTTTGAAGAGATCCCCGGGGAACTAAACAAGGTGAACTGCTGCGCGGATGCGAAGACAAACGCAGAAGTGTACCGCCTTCTCAGAGAGAAATTCGGGACGAAATTTGAAATGATGAGGACCTGTCCGAGACTGATCGAAATATCGCCGGAAGGTGTTACAAAGGGGAAGACGCTCGGGAAACTCATGAAAGAAGAGGGGGTCAGGCCGGAGGATGTCTGGACATTCGGCGATGGTGAGAATGACGTGGACATGTTCCGGGTATCCGGGAGAAGTTTCGCCATGGCGAACGCGGAAGACTATGTGAAGGAGCAGGCTTCCGATGTGACGCTGAGCAACCGTGAGGACGGGATTGCCGCTGCTCTGGAAAATTATTTGAAAGGGTGAAAAATTTATGAAGGGAAGGCTGAAGCAAAGACAGCAGGATATTCTGAAGATGCTGATCACCTCAACAGTCCCTCTGAATATAGAAACATTAAAAGAGAAGCTTGGAAAAAGTGAACGGACGATAAGGTATGACATCAATGAGCTCAAGGAAGTATGCGGCGCAAGCGGCGTATCCATAAAGTATAAGACAAAAACAGGGTTCTACATCCCCACGGAGCAGAAAAGCCGCTGTGCCCATCTCTTTGACGAGGAGAACGGAGAGGAACCGGAAGTCTGTGCCAGCACGGATGAGATGAGGATCAGAGATCTGTATTTTTACTTTCTGGTCAGAAAGAGGGATACGATTGCCGAGCAGATCGCGGGAGATTTTTATTTTTCCAGATCCACTCTGATCCGTATGATCGGGAAGTTTAACGAGAAGTTTGACGGGAAGCTGCATCTGACATCGTACCGGACAGGAGGTTACGAGCTGGGAGGAGATGAGTTTGCCATACGTCATGTGGGAATGGAATATCTGGCAGAGTGTTTCAAGGGGAGTTACACGCCTGAGGACTGGTATCTGTTTCTCCCGGAGACTGCGAAGAGCAGGATGGATCTGAATACGCTGACCCAGATCAGCAATCAGATCAAGAAGATCAACGCCAGATATAATGTATGGCTGTCCAATTCTTCGTTTATAAATCTCATGGCATACAGTGTGATCCGGACTCTGCGCCTGAAGAGCGCAAGAGGGAGAACAGGAAAATCGGGGGACATGCCTGCGGTAATGTACCGGGGATATGCCGCGGATCTTCTGATCGAGCCGGATATTATGAATTCATCGGAGCCTTTGCAGGAACTGGAATATATGCAGCAGATTCTCAGTGAAAACGAGATCCTGGTCAGTGACAGGAGCATTGATGAAGAATCACTGAAGGGAAGCATCCGTAAGATCATGGATATTCTGGCAGGCCGCCATGAAGATTTTGCTTCTGTTTATGATGTGGAACGGCTGAAAAAAGATCTGTTCGACCATCTGAAGAATGCGATCTGCTTCCTGATTTCCAGAGAAGGAAACGATGAGGAGAATTATATCGTCATACATGAAGTAAAAGACAATTATCCGGAGTTTTATGAGGAGGCAAGGGTATGTGCCGGAATACTGGAAGAGGATTTTCACGTCACATTCAATGAGACGGAGATCTGCTATATCGGGATATATCTGTATAAAAACTGCCGCATCAGAGAGAGGAAAAAGAAGAAGGTGCTTCTGGTGTGCGCCACCGGAAAAGGGCTTTCCCATCTTCTCTCCATCCGGGTGGAGAATGCTTTCCCGGGGATTCAGGTGATGGGACAGAAGTCCCCCTTTCAGCTGTCAAATATGGCGGAAGAGAAGGAGATTGATTTTATTATTTCAACCATTCCGCTTAAGACGATGAGCATCCCTGTTGTGAAGATATCCAGAATCCTGTCCGCGGAGGATATCAAGAGAATCCAGGAATTCCTCGATTACGGGAAACTGGTGGACGAGATTCCGCTGGAAGAGCAGGCGAATGCTTCTTTCAGTTCCAAAGCTGATCCGTTTCAGATCGAGCAGGACGGAAGGCCGGATATCAGTCTCAACAGTATGGTGGCCTCGGCGACAACGATCAGCAAACTGATCCTGACACTTCTGGAATATACTTCCAAATTTCCGGAAAATTACAGACTGGAACAGGATGCGCTTCTGGGGCTGATTATACATATGAGCATGGCGATTCCGAGATGGTTTCAGAATGAAGCGTCGGATACGGAAGAAGATATGGAACAGTATACGGCGATTGCGCGAAAGCACGGGGGCATTTTCGAGATTATGGAGAAGTTTTTCACACTTGTGGAGCGCTCGCTTCTGATCACAATACCGGTAAAAGAAAGAATTGCATTCTTTTTATATATCATTTAAGGAGGAAGTGTTGAGATGAGAGAATTCGTTATCAGACACGGCAAGGTCATTTCACCGGTCAACGGATATCACGGTGAAGAAAAAGACATCCTCGTCCGGGACGGAAAGATCGCGGAGATCGCGGACCGGATTGAGGGCGGGGGAGAAGTGATCGATGCGGAAGGATGCATCGTGACTCCCGGATTTATCGATATCCATACCCACTGTTACCCGAAGGCATTTCTCGGACTTGATCCGGATGTGCTTGGGATTCAGAGAGGAACGACCACGATCCTCGATGCGGGCAGCAGCGGCGCGGACAACTATGAGGACTTCCGGAGCAATTATATCGAGAAGAGCAAAACGAAAGTCTTTACCCTTCTGAATCTTTCGAAGGAGGGGCTGATCCGCGGACATGAGCTGGATGACATGTCAAAGATCGATGTGGAGAAGGCGAAAGAGGTAATTCGGAAATATCCGGACAATATCGTGGGTATGAAGGCGAGGGCATCGGCAAGCGTTGTGGGAGAAATGGGACTTGAACCCATTGCCATCGCAGCCAGGACAGCGCATGAAGTGGGAAAACCGCTGATGGTTCATGTGGGCAACTATCCTCCGGCGCTGACAGATGTACTGAAACTTCTGGACAGAAACGATATTATCACACATGCTTATCACGGAAAACCGGGAGGAATTCTGACAGAGGATAAAAAGATTATTGAAGAGGCTCAGAAGGCACGGGAAAGAGGGGTGAAATTTGATGTAGGACACGGCGTCGCAAGCTTCAGCTACCGGGTGTTTGAGCAGGCGATGAGAGAAGGCTTTGACTGCGATATGATATCCACAGACCTTCATGTGGAGAACTATGAAGGACCGGTATACAATCTGGCGGCTGTTGTGAGCAAGCTTTTGGAACTGGGCGAGTCTCTGGAAGACGCGGTGACAAAGTGCACCAGCGTCCCGGCAGCGCATTTCGGTCTGGAAGGGCTGGGAGAGCTGGCGGAAGGAAAGACCGCGGACTTTAATATCATGTCCTTTGAACCGTGCAGCGAGGAAGTTCAGGATTCCATTGGGGACAGCCTGACCCTGAACAACAGGCTGGTACTGAAAAAAACAATTTACAGCAGAGGTAACGAAAGTGAAGTATTTGAACACATTGTTGGAGAATAATGATCTTGATCCGGCGATCAGAGATGAGGTGATCGCATCCTATCAGGAGATCAAGGAAAAAGTAAAGGCACTTGGAATTCATATGGATGAAGACGCTGAGTTTATGTTCAGCAATCATATCCTGGCACTGTTAAAGCGGATCAAATCAAGATCTTTTGTGGAGGATATGTCGGAGGCATTCGATCAGATTTCGCCGGACGTTTTTGAAATGGCGGACGGGGTTGTGCGGGAGTATTTTGACCGGGAAGGCATCCCGGTGAATCAGACAGAAGTATTTCTGGTAGCGACTCATTTGGAGATAGCAATACAAAAAGAAAAGGAGGAAACGAAAAATGAGTAAGGAGATTTTAGTAGTAATCGGACACCGTATGGGCAAGGGTCAGGCTGTCGCGAAAGGCGTGGAGAAAGCCGGAGGAAAGGCTTATGTTATCCCGGGAATGGCAGCGGATATGAAGCTGGGTGATGTAATGCACGAGATGAACGCGGATCTTGGAATCAGCTTCTGCGGAAGCGGCGGCGCCGGCGCACTGACGGCAAAGAACAAATACGGCTATCCGGCAAAAGCGGAAATACGTTCCGTAGATGCGGCATGTACTGCTGTGGAAGAGGGATGCAAGGTAGTCGGACTCGGATTCCTGGATGTGGAAGAACTGGGCGAGAGACTGGTTGAGACATACCGCAGAGTTCATGGGGAGTAATCCGTGATGAATGATAATAAAGGGAAACAGCTTCTCGCGCAGACAGACCATGAGATCACCGTTACCATGAGCGGGGATTCGGTTCAGGACATTACGGGAAAGATTTTTCAGGGAATGAGAAGGCAGATCTTTAAGGAATTTGATCAGCCGATCATTCATCTGGAAGCGCAGGAAGTATATTTTGAAAAGGTCGAAAAACACACTCAGACGGAAAAGTTTATGCTGTTTTTCTGGCCGAGAGAGAAAGTGACCTACACGATTACCGCAAAAATCGTTGTAAGGATAAAGTATCTGGATTATACAGAGGAGGAACGGTAAATGGCAGAAGTAATTTTTTATTCCATTATCATAGGTATCCTGGGCGGCGGATGTATCGCCGCAGGAGCAGCCCGTATGTACTATGCGCCGGAGGTTCAGGCAATGGGCGCATTCCGTACACTGGGAGAGTTAAACGCATGTAACGGCGACCCGATCGCACATTTTTCTTTTGGACTTGGATTCTTCTTTTCATCGGCAGCTTCCACGGTGGCAGCCGGAGCGCTCAGCCAGGATGTGCTTCACAGAATCGTGCCGAACTGGAGTGCCGCGGTTCTTCTGCTGAAGAACAAGAACAAAGAAGAGACGGTATGGAACCCGAGAAAAATGATGCTTGCCGGAGCGGCAGTCGGAGCGGTTGTTGTTACATTTATGAACACAATGGCACAGCTCATTCCGGAAAAGCTTTCCCTGATTGCGCAGAATGTTCTGACACCGGCAACCGGCTGGCTGCTGAATCCGGTTATGCCCGCCATCTTCTGGCTGGCTGCTATTGACGCAGGAAAGACCGTAGGTCTCTGGGGAACCATGCTGGGCGGTGTATCCGCGCTGATCACGGGAAATGCGGTTCCGGGAATCGTGCTTGGTATCCTGATCGGTAAATCCGCTGAGGAGAACGGCTATAAGAGCAAAGTTGTCAAGATCCTGATCGCCATCGTTGTGGTTATGTTTATCGCGATTGCATATTTCCGCGGATTCTTCGGACAGTTCTAAAGGAGGTACACAGGAATGGAGAAAAAGACTTTTTCAGAAAAATTTGATGCTTTTATGATGAAGGACGCTACCTTTATACTGCTTGTAATGGGTGCTGCGGCAGCGATCTTCGCCGGAACTTTTATGTTCATTACTCTTGGAACAGGCGCATTCAATGACCTCTCCATCGTAGCCATGTTAAAAGACGGAATGGACGGCGGAGATTACGCCGCGGCAGCAGGATTCGCGGCAGGATTCCTGATCGCCCGCGTGCTGGAAGGACCGCTCGTAGGTCTGATGGATATCGGCGGTACG
>CALWBC010000352.1 GCA_944375755.1 uncultured Mediterraneibacter sp.
ATCACACGGACATCAGCCCAGTCCTCCCGAACTACAATCAGCGCGGTATCCGCAGCTGTCAGCCAGTTCTCCGCATCCGTGGAAATCGCCGTCGGCGGACAGTCAATAATAATGTAGTCAAACTCCCTGCGCATCTCAGCCGCCAGATTCCTCTCGGCAAACTGATCAATCAGGTTGCCCGGAGACGACACCGAATGATACTGGAATATCTGCCAGATGTGATCCTTCTCATTATAATACAGTGCGTCCCGCCAGTTTTTCTTCCAGGACAGCACCTGATCAAAAGACTTCTCTTTCTCTTCTTTCTTTTCAAATACCTTATGCTGAGCGGGCTTCCGCAAATCACCGTCCAGCACCAGCACCTTCTTGTGCTTCTCCGCCATGGCAAGGGCAAGATTCGCCGCCACTGTGGATTTACCCTCATTTTCCGTCACACTGGTCACAAGCAGAATCTTCTGACTGTTTTTTCGCATATGAGATTCGATTCTGGATTCCGTCCGTCTCCCTGCCTCGGCAAAATCCATGCTCACCAGAGGTGATGTCAGCAGCAGGGCCTGTTTTCCCGGATCCTTCCTCTCCTGTTTCTTTCTTTTTCTGACCGGCTTTCTTCTGTCACTGAACAGCCCCGCTGCCCCTTCTTTTTTCTCATAGGGGATCACTCCGCGGATCTTGCCGTCCAGCTGCCTTGACGCGCCCGCCGCGTTTTTCACTGTGAGGCGGAGCATGTAGAACAGGCAGATGACCGCAGCCATTCCGGCCGCGCCCGCCGCAGTCAGCAGGGTTCTGTGAGACATCAGCCAGGAGGTATTGGATGGCGCAGACGGCACCTCCGGCTCCTGCACGATCTGCAGGGAGGCATTGGCAAATACATCCGCTGCCACCTCTTCATAATGCTGCAGCGCGGAATTGATAAACAGGTACGCCTGCCGGGGATCAGAACATGTGGTGCTGAGCACCAGCAGATTTGTCTCCGAGATCGGCTCGCAGGTGATCGTTCCCTCGATCTCTTCTCCCACATCCTCGACAAACCTGTTTCGCAGCGCTTCACTCTGAAACACCTGCCCAAACACATCCGCCATAGAGGCAGCCACAGAAAGGGAAGAATATGCGCTGCTCTGTCCCTGTACAGAGACAACCAGAGTAGCCGAGGCCGTATACGCAGGCGTATAGGTCAGATTATGGATCCCCGTTACCGCCAGCCAGACCGCTGCCGCGCTCAGAAGGATCATCCACAGATTCCTGAGCAGGTCCAGGCACAGCCCCCGCAGGCTGATCTCTTCCATCCGGAATAATTCACGTTTCATGCTGCTCCTCCTTCTCTACTCTTCCACGATAACCGTAAGCCAGGTCTGCCCAATACTGCTGCCTGCGTCATCGTACAGTTCATAATGGATCTCATAGCATCCCGGCGTCTGCGTATCTACATTAGATGACGCCGATACCTGATCCGTGCTGATTTCATTTCCCATGGTGTCCGTCGCCCCGGACACATAGGACGCCGGATCGATCGTCCCGCCCACGCTTACATAGACGATGGAGGAGACCAGGCTGATCTCCGCCCTCTGCTGGTCGGCGGACACCACATGCACCGGAAGCGCCGCTGTGGACGTATCCCCGAAACTGTTGCTCACTTCCACTGTCATGGTATAGCTCCCCGGCTGCTGATAATTCACATCCGTATCCGTCTGTGTAATCCAGCCGCTCAGATCTCCGTCCAGCATATCCTGGGCGCCCAGACGGGCCATCGCGTCACTGTAGCTGCCCTCCTGCTGAATAAATACAAGAGGTTCCGTCAGCGTAAACCTGGGGGAATGATAATCCGTAAACCGGACCTGCCGCGTAAGTGAGGCCGGCTGGTTGGACGAATCAAAAACAACATATGTTACATTGCATAACCCTTTTTCAATAAAACGGGAAAATGCGCCCGGTATGATCTGAGAAGTCAGATCCCCGTCTTTCGCGTCACTGGCGCTTACCCCTTCCAGCAGCTGCTCTTCCGTGTAATCGCAGGGGATCTCCAACACATCCATTGTACTTGTGATCTCCGGAACCGTCCTGTCCCTGCCCGCAGCCTGTATGATTTCCGAGATTCCAAATATCCCCAGGGATATTGCAGATACAATAACCAGTATCATCCTGACTATACGCATGATTTCATCCTTTCCTCTGTCGTGTAACAAACAACACTGCCGGACCGTTTCCGGCCGCTGTTTCTAAAATTCATCCAGGAACCGTCGGATGCCCTCTTCATCCACTTCCTCGATCCTGCCCTCTCCTACTTTGTAAACCCGGCTGCACATAGAGAAAACGCTGGGTCTGTGAGCCGCCACAATCACAGTCCGATGCGGTTCCTTCTTAATAATCTGCCGAAGCACCCGCCGCTCCGTCGCCACATCAAGAGCACTGGTGGCTTCATCCAGAATCATCACCGGCGCGTCCGCAAGCAGCGCCCTGGCTATGGAGAGCCGCTGCTTCTGTCCCTCGGAAAACCTGGTTCCACGCTCCCGGACCTCCGTATCGATGCCGTGATCCAGTTTCTCCACAAACTCAAGGGCGCACGCCGCGTCCAGCGCAGCACGGATCTCCTCATCCGTTGCGTCCGGTCTGACCATCCGCATATTATCGGCGATGGTTCCGGAAAACATGGTATTCCCCTGGGGAATATAGCTGAACATACACCGTGTAGAAGAGGACGCCTTCAGCTCGTCCCCTCCCGGATTCCCCACCGTGATCTCCCCTTTCTTCGGGTGATAGAGTCCCAGAACCAGATTCAGGGTAGTAGTCTTGCCCTGGCCGGAGGGACCGATCAGAGCCACGATCTCCCCCGGTTCCGCCCGAAAAGATGCGTCCCGGTAGATCCATTTCTCCTCCTCATAGGCGAAATCAACCGAATCCATATGTACATAGATCCCCACATCTCTGCCTCTGCGGCAGATTGCCTCAGCCTCCTCCTTGTCCTCCATGGAATCCCGGGGAAGACTGGTGATCTCCATGATACGCTCCGCGCTGATTCCCGCCCGGATCACCATGGGCATCAGCCCCAGAATCCCGCTGAAAGAACCGCGCAGCGAGGCCGCCATGGAGACAAACATGGTCATGGTGCCGTAACTGATCTCTCCCTGCCAGAGCCGGAAAGCCGCGAATCCGTAGCAGGCGTATCCCACCGCCTGCCCTACAAGGGATGTGGCAATGGTCATGCTCTGCTGAAATTTATTCTGCTTCAGAGAAAGATCCACGGACTCCTGCTGAATCCGGTGAAACTTCTCCGTCACCCGCTCCAGCATCCCGAAAGCCTTGATAAACTGAAGATTCTGAAACGTCTCCTGATCGAACACCGTCCGGTCACTGGCCACGTTCTGATTCTCCCTCTGAAAATCCCGCATCCGCTTCGCCGAAATCCTGGAAGTAAGAAAAGAAATCGGCGCTCCCAGCAGGGCAATCAGCGCCATCCACGGATCGGTCCGCACCACGATGATAAACGCGCCGCCAAAACTGATCATGGTGGTCATCACATTAGGCAGAAAAGTAAGAATCGTATTCGCCACCATACCCGCGTCCCCGTTTACCCGGTAGAGCAGATCACCGGAACGGTACTTCGCAAGAGATTCCCAGCTGGTCTGAAGCACCTGCTCGTAGATGTCCCCCCGGATCTCATTGGTCACCTTCAGCCGTACCCGCAGGGATAGTCTGGATTTTACCGCATTGATAAAAATCTGTGAAACACCCACGCCCACATAGGTGGCAGCCACCCGCACAATTTCCAGGGAATTCACCCCGGTAACAGCATCCACCAGATCCTTGCTGACAACAGATGTGCCCAGGCTGAGCACGGAGCCGGAGGCTCCGAGAAGGATGTAGACGCCGATCAGCAGCCAGTACCTGCGCACATAGGCATACATCCAGAGCAGTTCTGCTGTGAGCTGCTTCAGTCTGCCTTCTTTAATTCGCTGTATATAATGCCTCACGGAAGCCATATCTTATGCAACACCTCTTAACGCAGGAAATCCCATTTCCATATCCCTCTGCAAATCTGCTGGAATACGGAAATGAGATCCCCTCATCTTTCCAATATGCAGATAAATCTATCATGTCTTTCCAAATATTGTCTTCTCCACCAGCTCTACAGCCGCCTCGTCAGGGCGGCAGGAGAGTTCGTAGACAGGAAGGGCTGTCAGAAGATGATCCAACGTCTCCAGACACAGCTCCATCCCGCCCTCAAGCCAGCGGGGATAGAACACACTCTCGGAGACAGCGGTCACCTTCTCAAACCCGGTCAGTTCCCGGATCGAATTCTCCGGAGCCTGCTTTAACACAATCAGCGCTTCGACCGGCACACTTGCATTCTCACAGTAGGGAGAAGAACCATGCCATGGAGTACCCCAGCCAAGGAAAGCATTCTCTGTCTCCTGGACAAAGACGACATCTCCATTGATAATCAGGGCATCCCGGTACTGATTCCACAGCTCCGCCTGGGTAGTTTTCCCGATACCTGAAGGTCCCAGGAACATCAGTCCCCGTCCTTTCCAGTCGATCAGGGAGCTGTGAAGGTAGATAATGTGGCGCTGGACAGCGTGGGTGTAGAAGAGTTGTATACTAAAACTCCCAACTACTTTCTCTAAAACTGGCAATATTATATATGATTTCCTCCAATCCTTTTCCACTATCATTATGTCTTTATCAATTTCAATAATTCTATACTGTAATATAGATGGAATATCATATATTCTCATATAATATATTTCATCTCTGGGGTAAATGCCGCCAATCACAAAATCCAAGTTATTATCAGATTTTTCGTATTTTTCCCATTCACTCTTTAGATATATATCGTGTATAGAGAAATATATATTTATTACTTTATATATTTTTTTCATAAATAACTTGCTCTACATTCTTACACACACTTCCGTTGCCGTTCCCAAGAATTGATATCTACTTATATCAGGATCTGTTAACCACTCTCCAAAGTATTTATTAAGATTTCCACTGTTCTTAGCCTCATTGAAAATAGTTTCTTCCCCTGTTCCGTTTATATCCAATCCAAAAAAAGGACTGTTGGGATCGTCAAAATACCAGCTTTTTCCAGTAACTCCACCTGTATAAGTATATGAACCTTCTTCTCCTTGCCTCTCTATTGACCATAAAATTTGATAGCCTTCAAAATAATGACCTTCTTCATCATAGATGGATCCTCCTGTATATTTATCATCAGTATTTGTAGACATTATTGCTATACCGCCATTTTGATTATATTCATCTGCAATCTCAAATCTTGGAGATTCCCCATACATTTCCATCCCACATTACCCCTTTCTCTTCTTACAAAACTCATCTCTGATCATCAGTTTCCCATCATCTATATCAAACAGCGCCGCGCATCTCGCGCAGCTCTCCTTATATTCACAAGCCCTGCACTCCTGCGGCCATTCCAGAGCAGACCAGCATTTTATCAGTTCTTTCCAGCACTCTGCAAAAGGCTTCTCTCTCACCGGTATATCCGGTCCGTTCATGAAACTGCAGAACCGCATATACCCGTTCCAGACGATCCAGTACCCGATCCGGTAATCCTTGCAATATGTACACGGCTTTCTGTCCGGATCGAACTTCCGCCTTTTTCCGAGGCTTTCCGCTGCGCCGGAACTATTGCCAGCCCCGCCGTTTCCTCCGTCATCGTCTGCATCTGTATTTTTTCTCTCCGGCGGACGGATCCGCAGATGTTCCATATCCACATCCACTCCCCGCCCGGCGGTCCGAACGTTGATGTTCGGAATCCACGGCAGCCGGCTGGCATCCACATACCGTATGATATTTTCCACATCATCGAGGTTCTGATTGATCACCGTGCTCACCAGTTCCACCGGTATCTTCATCTGCCGCAGCATCCGAATCCCCTCGTCAGCCCGGGTAAATCCCCTCTCCACGCGGCACACCTTTTCGTAAACTTCATCGCTGGAACCATACAGCGTGATCTTGCACTGTCTTGGCGGACATTCTTCGAATAGTTTTTCATATCTGGATACCATAGACGCATTGGTCTGCAGTGTGATGAAGAATCCCATCCCGGACAGTTCCCGCCAGATCGTTTCAAATTCCGGATGCATCAGTGGTTCGCCGCCTGTGATACACAGCCATGTTGTCCCGGCTTCTCTGGCTTCCTCCGCGATCCGGATCCACTCTGCGGCGCTCAGTTCGCGCCCGTGTTGTTGTATCTGTGATTCCGGAAGATGCACATAGCACATCCGGCAGTTAAAATTGCACCTGGGCGTCAGCTCGAAGGTTCCTGTTATTGGGATCTCATCTGCGTACGCCTTTTCCCACACCTGCCTGAAGAACGGATCGAGCCGCTCCATCTGTCGGCAGGCCGGTTCGTATTCTTTTCTGTTCATTTCTTCTTCGCTTCACTGCTTTTATTTTCCTGCTTTTCCGCCATCTGTATGGTGTCGGAAACGTCAACTTTCGGCATCCGCATACTGAAGCTTCCGTAGATCTGTCCCTCGATCTCCAGGATGCCTCGCTCCGCCAGCCCTTTCAGAAATATGTCAAGATCCGCGCTGACCTTCTCCCGTGTAGCATCCTTATAGCGCTCCAGTGTCAGCCGGATCAGATCTTCCTTTTCAAATTCATTGTTCTGCATGTATTCCCACAGGCAGGCAGCCGGCTTTGTTATGTAGTTGATTCCTCTGACCTCCTGCACCATCTTCCCGGTGGGAACAATCACATACTGACCTGCCACTTCCCGCAGGATCAGTCCGTCTTTCAGCTTCATCTCTCGTCAGCTCCCTTCTGTCACGCTTTCCGGAATATTCAGAACAACTCTCAGCACAAATTGTCCCTCTTCCTGCCAGTATTCCAGGCTGCCCTGGTACTTCCTGGCAATCATATCCATGCTGGATATGCCATACCCTCTGCTGCGTCCCTGTTTTGTAGAATACACCCTGCCGCCTTCCCTTCCGGGGGCGCTTCCGTTTTTTTTTTTTTTTTCAATCTGAAACAGCAGGGCTTTAATGATCTGCTTCATCATCACCCGGATAAACGGCTTACTTCTTTCGCTTGTTTCACAGGCTTCCAGCGCGTTTTCCATCGCGTTTCCCAGAAGCACCGTCATGTCCGTTATATCAAAACTATAGAACTCTCTGATTTTAATGTCTGTTTCAATTTCAATTCCTTCTGCTTCCGCCCGGGAAAAATAGTACGCGAGAATGGAATTGAACATCGGATTCACACAGACATTCCGTTTGGATATCTCTTCCCATTCTTTCGTGTACTTCTTCAGATAATCCTGAAGTTCCGCGTAATGATGCTGATCCGCCAGTGTTGTAAGCATCCGGAAATGATGACGCATGTTGTGGGACATCCTTCTGTCCTCATTGATCTTCTCTGCCAGCGCCTTATACTGCATCTCTTCAGCGGCAAGCCGCATGTTAATATCTGCTTTTTCTTCTTCTATCCGAAGGCATCGAAAATAAATAAAATATGCCAGGAAACTGATTATCACCATACAGCCCAGCCATATGCTGAGAAACAAATTAATCTCTCCGTTCGCCTGGGCGGCGTCTATAATCACTTCCATTTGAAGAGAACAGACTGTAGCCGCCAGCATGATAACCGAACTGCCGGTAATCAAAAACATCCCTTTGCTGTTTACACTCCGGAACCGCTCTTTTCCAACTCTTACCAGGAAATGATACACGGCCGGAAGCGTAAGTCCTGCCCCCGCAGCATACACAAAAACATCTCCGACAGAATATGGCATCTGTGCTCTGAAAGCCGCCGGGAAGTGCTTCACCAGCATTTCCGCGATAATATACATTGCCACTTCATATTGAAGTACCAGCATATAGGTGAGAACCCCTGTTTTTGTACTGCGCCGCAGACTCAAAAAATAAGCCGCGCTTCCGATAAGCAAATACACAAAAAAAATCAGGTTCCCACAAATCCGCGCCTGCAGATCGTTCCCTGATTCCCAGTAAATATGTCCAAGGAACAGTGCGCCAAGCACGCTAACTCCTGTGGTTGAAATTCCAAAAACAGTCAGCAGACGCTTTCTGCTGACTCTCATCTGTTCCTGCCGATATGGTGCGAACAGCAAAATCACTGCCGGAAACATCTGAAGCATAAATCCCACAAACTGCAGACATATATAGAACTGACTTCCGTTTGATTCGCCCATCCGTTTCCCCCCGCCTCTACATTGCTTTCACCGCTATGTCAAATATGTAGTCGCTATAGCGCTTTCTGCTTTCTTTTCGGCTCTTTCTGCTCAGCATAAAAGTCTTGCCCGCAATTTCACAGGAATCGGTATTCATCTTGTCCACAGCTTCCATGTTGACGATAATTCCCCGATTTATTCTGAGGAATCTTTCATCCAGTTTTTCCATATAATTCTGCAGACTGTCTCTCACTGTCAAAACCGATCCGTTTACTAAATGAATCTGCAGGTTGTTGTGTTCGCTTTCTATATATACAATCTTCCTGACCGGAATCTCTCCCTGCATCCTTGTCCCTATATGAACAACCGCATTCTTTTTCACGTTCGCCTCATAGCGCCGCTTCACCTCTTCTATGCCGGACCTTCCGCATGGCTTCATCAGATAATGCAGCGCATTAACCTCGAATACTTCCGGACCAAACTCACGGCTGTTGCTGACAAATACCATATTAATATCAGGATAGTGACTTCGAATCCACCGTCCTGCTGTAATTCCATCGAACTCATCCAGATAAATGTCAAGAAAAATCAGGTCATACGAATGTTCTTTCAGAAGCTTTTCCTGAAGTTCGCAGGCTGTTCCCGCCTCATCAATCACTGCTTCCGTCCAGACCTTCCTGACGCAGCGTGCCAGTTCCTCCCTCTCGTTCCTCTCATCATCACAGATCATGATTCTCATTTGTCTCAAACTATACACCTCGACTCCGGCATATGCACGAACACAGTCTATTATATTCCCGCCTCACAAGCTCAGACCAGTACAACTTATCCCCGTTTCATACCACTTGTCCCAAAAACAGCGTCTCTGTGTCCGGCAGCTTATTTCCACGGCAGTTTCCTGCCTGAAATATGCCATTACATTTTGCATTACTTTCTCAGTATACGGATCGAAGTGTGACTAAACCGTTACTCTTCAGATGTGTTTTTCCCCCCCCCTCCGGTTAGTTTTAGCAAACCAGCGTATGTTTCCTCCGCCCAGGAATATTCTTCCAGATAACTGTCCGCCACTTTCCAGAGCCGCATGGCGGCCGGTTTTCCATCAAGAAGCTGGTAATAATCACAGTCTACTTTAGCCGGATCAATATTGCACGCTCCCCGGCTGCTTCTGAACACCTCATCCACACCATGCTCTTTCATCAGCTGACGCAGGTACATTACAGCTTTTCTGTATAAATTCTTCACCTTATCGTCATAGGTGCGGTCCTCCCACAGCTTGTCCACCGCCTCCGCCAGAGTAACACTTCCTCCCTGTCGGTCCACACAAAGCGCCAGAAGCTCCTTCGCCTTCATATTGGAAAAATGAACAGCCTGTCCGTCGACAAACATATCAAACCGGCCGAAAGTCTGAAAGTAGACCCGTTTCTTCTGCCGCTGCGCAAGAAGCCTTGCCCGCTCCAGCACCTCCAGAATATCTTTTCTGTCATAAGGCTTCAGCATGTAATAATCCGCCTTCACACGGAAAGCATCCAGCGCGTACTGCTCATATCCGGTAATGAAAATAATTACGAGTTCAGGACAGATCTTCCGCATTTTCTCTGCCAGCTCGATCCCGCTCATCCCTGGCATCTCAATATCCAGAAACGCCGCTTCCACCGTATTCTTCTCTATATATTCCAGCGCTTCTTCCGGCCAGGAAAAAGTTTCGACAAGCTCCACGCCCTGAATGTTCTCAATTTCCATGCGGAACTGTTCCAGCGCCAGATCCTCATCATCAACCGCGATCACTCTCATCTTTTTTCATCCTTTCTTTTCTTCTTCTCCCGATTTCATTCTGCGGAATCCTTACAACAGCTCTGGTTCCTTTTCCCTTTTCGCTTCGAATATCTATCGTACCACCCGTAAGCCATTCAATTCGAAACCGGATATTCCGAATTCCGATATGTTCAGAAGCTTTGTCGGAATCTGTCTCCAGCATTGTTGTGTCAAACCCGGTTCCATCATCCGTTATTTCAATCACGTGGAATGACTCTGTTTCATATTCTGTAATCCAGACTGTCCCCGGTTCTTTCTTTCTCCAGATTCCATGTTTTACCGCATTTTCCACCAGAGGCTGTATGCACAGATGAGGTACGAGAAAATCTTTCTCCTCTATCTGGAACTGCGTATTCAACCTTTTCCCCAACCGGAGTTTTTCAATATTCAAATACGCCGTTACATTTCTAAGTTCATCCCGGAACGGAATCAGATCATCATCTTTCAGCGAGTTCAGATTAGCCCTCAGATATGTCGAAAAATCATAGACCGCGTCATATGCCGCATCCGGGTTCAGTCTGATCAGCGTTCGGATCGAATTCAGTGTGTTATAGATAAAATGCGGCTGAATCTGGCTGTTCATCAGTTCCAGCCTGCTCATCCGCAGTTCCCGCGCAAGCTCGATGTTCTGCCGGAGCTTCCGGATAATCGCCGCCACGCACAGCCGCAGGAAATTAGCCGCGTAGATAAGAATTGCAATACGCACAAACATTCCAACCTGCGTATACCGCCCCGTATAAAACAATACCATCTCAAGCAGGGCGGCAGCCAGGATTACGGCGACACAGATCATCTCCGAGCTTCTGATCGTCCCCGCGCACATGGCTTTCACATGAATCCACACCGCGCAGGCCGCCGCAGCTGCCAGCACCAGGTGAATCGCCGGAAACATCTCCGGAAACTTCACGATTTCCATAATATTCAGCGCGATGCAGACGCCCGCGAACACCATGGACGCATAGAAAAAGCACCTCAGAACCAGTCCGCCCTCCCGGCTCCAGCGCAGGCAGAGATACCCGAGCAGGAATACCGGACACAAAAGCAGCGCGGACATTGTGATGTAATATTTCGCCTCCAGGCCGAACATCAGAAGCGGCATCCGTGCTTCCCCGCACAACCAGACCGCAGCGTCGATCAGCAGAATTCCCAGAGCTTTCTGATACCCCATCGAGTAATACTTCCGGAAGAGCATCGACAGCAGAATCATCGCCATACCAATCATCCCAAGCAGTATTCCCATCCGGAACACGCCGATCTGCCCCGCCTTTGTCCTGTAAAACAGATCGTTAAAATTCCCCGCCAGGACCTGCTGCATGCCTCCGGAAAAGATACGGTAGGGGGATTCCAGCCGGATCTCCACCGTTTTCCCGCCGCTTCCATCGGGCAGCCTCACAAAGTGCCAGGTACTCGGAATCGCCCCGCCCAGCAGCTCCTCCTCCGGATAGCTGTAGATCTCCTTCCCGTTGACCAGCACTTCCGCCTTCTGCATACGGGTGCGGAACCGCAGCCCCGCGTCGCTGCCCAGCCGCTCCGGAAGCGTGTTCGAATAGGACACAACCGTATCCGGCGCAACCCTGAGCTGAAAGGGGAGAGCCACCTTTTCCTCCGCATCGTCATACCGGCAGGTCCACCCGCTATTCAGCGGAAAGACATCCTGGTTCAGCTCTATCGTCTGGTAATGCGACAGACAGCTCAACACAAGAAACGCCGCCGCCATGGCTCCGGCCAGCAGATAGATCAGTTTTTTTATTCTCAGGCTTTTCACGTCACTATACATTATTTCACAGTCCTCATCTTCTGAAGTTTGCATTTTATACGTACTTTTTATTCATCTTTTCTCCATACCATTTCGGGAAACGGTTTTGGTCTTATGGAATTAAACTTTTCCACAGTCTCCTTTAAAAGATCTATATCCCTTCTGCTTAATTCAACCACAGGAGAAACCATAATTGCATCGGGTGAATTCACCGCGTTGAATCCCATCAGCAGTTCTTTATAATACTGATACACAAGGTCATAATAAAAATTCATAAGTCCATCCGCGTCCAGAACCGGCCCCTTACCGGAAAACTTAAAGTAAAACATACCCGGAGAACTCACCATTCCGCCCAGGAAATGGTGAAACTCAGACTTGTCTTTCAAAAAGATTTCCTGCGCATCTATAAACAAACGCTCCTGCTTTGAATGAAAAACTTTCCGCATAATATTATTCCGAATCAGTTCTCTGTTTTCAAAAATGCTTTTGGAAACGCTTCCCAGAGATTTATATCCGTTTTGTCTTGTCATCTCATTAATATAACGGTCATAATCCCCCAGAGATTCCGGCGGTGAGATCTTTCTTCCGGCATTCAGCAGGTGCGTAAGCCGCAAATCAATTTCAAGCTCTCCTATGGACAGCGGCCCCAATTTGTCATGAAACGGCAGTACCGGCGCATGCAGCGCGATCTGGCAGACAGCGTGAAATCCAAGTTTAAATCGCAGGAAATCTTTCTTATTGGTCAGGTCAAACGAATGCAGATTGCGATAAAAGATTAATGGAAACAGATAATCCGCCTGGTTTGATGAAAACTCTTTTTTCTCCAGCGCCTTAAGCAGTCTCTCATCCGCAATATCGTCATAATAGTACTCTGCCAGCAGAGCCTGACTTTCTAAAAGATCCTTGATTCCCATATTCATCGCCGTGTTTTTCAGAAAGACAGATGTCTTGAAAGCCTTCTTCTGTTTCTTATTCTCCATAGCCGTGAGTTTTCTTCCGGTATACGGGTAAGCAGGATTCAGTATCTTAACCAGTTCCGGCTCAAGTTCCAGGATAAAGTCAAATATCCCATAAAATTCACCGTGCATCACTTTCTGCAGATAATAGTCAAACGTTTCCCTCTCCCCGGTCAAATATACCCGAATGACTTCCGCCAGATACCAGTAATAGTAAAAGTGGACCGGCCTTTTGAATCTGTCCTTTTCATTTTTGCGCTGCTGGATATGCAGCATCATGGGATATGTAAACTCAGGAGATTTCAGCATTTCATCCGCGATTTTCGGCAGATACGCCATCTGATAACTGCCTAATAATTTCAGATAATATCCGACCGGCGTCGTATTGTACTGAATAAAGTGAGTATGTTCATGCAAATAAGATCTTAATACTGGAAGAATCACCTTCTTCTCATAAAAAAGAGCCATCGCGCAAAATAATTCTTCATCACTGCAGTCAATCTTAATAACATTTAAATCGCTGTAGAAACAGTTGCCGCCCACGTCATACATCTTCTGATCCCCCGACGTCATTCATTACTCCAGATCTTCAAGCTGCGGATAGCGTCCCGAAATCCGTGCGTTATCCTTTGGAGGCAAAAATCTTTCCTCTTCCTCCTCTTCCCCGGCTTCTTCCGGACCTGACGGGACCATATCCTCTACTTTCAGCTTCAGCGTAATCTTCTGGGAAACCTGAGAGTTATCCCCCATATTGAATTCTCCATTGAAGATCGGAATCCCAAGCGTACAGGTTTCCTCCGCACTCTGGGTTACCACAGTATTAAGTTCAATTTCCAGCTCGGATGTTTGAAACAACACCGGCTGATTCTCTTTCAAACGTTCCTTCTGAGAATCAATCAATTCATTTTGAATCATCCGAATCAATTCGCTGATTGATATGTAATCCTGCATTTGAGTCACCTTCCTTTGCGTAAATCTCTTCTTCTATTTCTGTTCTGTATTCCTTCTGTAAAACCGGACAGCAGACCGGCCGCTGTACTCACGAACAAGCAGAAGGCAAATTTCGATTAAACTAAAACTGCCTATGCAAACAACACAGGCAATTATGGCATCATATATCTGTTATCAGCTCCCCTCGTACGTTATCATTTTCAGATTCTTTTAAATAACTGCTCCGAAAAGCGCCTTTTGTCGCAAAAAACACTTGTTTGATGTGTATATATCTTACTAAAAACATATTTGAAAGTCAATTCACATTCCGCTGCCCCATATCTTTATCTGGCTAATCGAAAATATCAATTTAGTTTAGACGTAAAATTTATTGACGGCACCTAAAATTATGTCTATAATAAAATCATAATTTAGTTTGGACGAATATTCTGAATAAAATTGACTATACTATAACCGAAGGGAGAGATTGTCATGGCATATATCAAGAGAGCTGTAGAAGATACGATTGCGCGGGTGTCCAAAATGTTTCCGGTACTGCTTGTAACTGGGCCCAGACAGGTCGGGAAAACGACCTTATTACAAAGAATGGCAGAAACAGAGGCACAGCAAGGCGAAGGCACAGAGCGCAAATATGTTACTCTGGATGATCCTGACGTCAGATACCTGGCAAAACACGATCCCGCCCTGTTTTTACAGAGGTATTCTCCACCGGTATTGATTGATGAGATCCAGTATGCAACAGAACTGCTGCCCTACATCAAAATGAGCGTTGACCGTACCAAAAGAAAAGGGGACTTCTGGATCACAGGCTCACAGGTTTTCCGTCTTATGAAAAATGTCAGCGAAAGTCTGGCCGGACGGGTCGGAATCGTGAACCTGCTGGGATTATCCGATGCAGAGATCTACCAGGAACCAAGTGGACCATTCCAGACGGAAGCCGAACATTTGATGAAGCGTTTGTCCGTAAAAAGGGAAAAGGACCTGAATGAGATCTACCGAAGGATATTCAAGGGCTCTATGCCGGAGCTCTATGCGGACGAAAATGTGGATTGGGAGACTTATTACCGGTCCTATGTTGATACCTATCTGCAAAGGGATATTCGGGATCTGGCTCAGGTTGCAGATGAAATGCAGTTTTACAATTTTATGACGATTGTTGCTGCACACACCTCAAAGCCTGTTGTCTATGAGGAACGAGCGAGTGCCGCAGGCATTTCAGCTCCAACGGCAAAGAAATGGCTCTCTATTTTGGTGTCGTCTCATATCATTGCGCTTGTACAGCCTTATCACAACAATGCACTCA
>CALWBC010000353.1 GCA_944375755.1 uncultured Mediterraneibacter sp.
AGATCCGATAGATGAAAAAAAATCATACATTGTCCTGCCTTTCCGGAAGCTTCACCATCGTTGGCTCATGTCCCATGGCCGGGATGATTTTCTCTGTCAGATCCTCCATCCGGAACTTCAGGCTCGATGTATTTATGCACGGATGGCATGCAAAATATTCATCCTTCAGCACATCCTCATCAATGAGAAGCCTCACTTTTTTCTCCCGGTCATTCATCAGCCCGAGCACGCTCACCGAGCCCGGCGTGATGTCCAGATATTTCTCCATGTACTCCGGTTTCGCGAAGGACAGACGGGAGGAACCGATCTGGGCGGACAGATATTTTGTCTTAAATGGTTTGTCCCCTGGGATCAGCAGGAGATAAAAATCGGTCTCCTGCCGGTTGCAGAGGAACAGGTTCTTGCAGATCATGGATCCCAGCACCCGGTCAATCTCCTCGCACGCCTCCATCGTCATCGCCGCCTCGTGATCGATTCTCTGGTACTTCACCCCCAGAGAATCCAGGAAATCATAAGTCCTGATCTCCTTTTCAAGGCGCCCTTCCGTATTTTCCGGTCTTCCGTCAACTAACTGCATATCCGTATTTCTCCTTTATTTTGTTCTCTTGACTGCCCGGCTCATAAAACTGTCGCTACAGCTTCAGGCTCCGGTACCGGTTAAAGCAGGCGAAGATCTCCTGCCGTCTCGGCATTGCCATACAGGAAACGGATGACGCGCTCTCACAGAGCGCTGAGAGCGACCCGTTTCGTATCACCTCTTCCAGCTCGTCCACGATCCGCCGGAGATCCTTCCTTCCGTCCAGGATGTGTTTCTGCGCATAACGCACGCAGTATCCCAGAGCCGTCACCTGCTCGCTGTCCGTAATCTGCTCCACATAGCGCAGGTCAATGGTCTCCTTATTGATCATCACAGCTTCTCTTCCCATGGTCTTCATCTTGATCCGGTCATTTCCCTTAAATGCGGGAGACGGCTTCGGACAGCGCCTGAACTCCGGTTTTGCCGCCGGTTCATCCGGACCGGTGATCATCGGATAGCTTTCCGCCTCTTTTTTCGCATAAGCGGTAATATCTTTCGGAATATAGCGGTCCATCTGGACGATGGTGTCCGCAATGTGGAAATAGGCCCCCGAACTTCCCGCCACAATCACTGTGGAAATACCGTAATCATCGTAGAGTTCCCGGATCCGCTCGATAAACGGTGTGATGGGCTCCATATCCCGGTGAATCACCCGCTGCATGAGTTCGTCACGGATCATAAAGTTGGTGGCGCTTGTATCCTCATCGATCAGAAGAAGGAATGCTCCCGCCTCGATGCTCTCCACCACGTTGGCCGCCTGGGAAGTACTTCCGCTGGCGTCCTCGGTGCAGAATCCCACCGTATCTTTTCCATTCGGAAGATCGTTGATAAACATGGAGATATCTGTCTTCCGGATGCTCCTTCCATCCTCCGCGCGGATCTTCATGGCAGTGTCATCGGTAATCACATATTCCCTTCCGTCCCCGGCGATGTGATTGTACACTCCCAGTTCCAGCGCTTTCAGAAGGGTGGACTTTCCATGATATCCGCCGCCCACGATCAGGGTGATTCCTCTGCGGATTCCCATGCCCTTTATGGTTCCTTTATGCGGCAGTTCCATGGAAACTTCCAGCTCCGCAGGGGACTGAAACTTCACGCCGCCCTTCATGGGCCTTGCGGAGATACCGGACTCTCTCGGAAGGATGCTTCCGTTTGCGACGAAAGCGCACAGCCCCATCTCAGGGAGCCGCTGACGGATATAGTGCTGATCTTCCGCCAGATCGACAATTTCTCTCAGGCGCTTCGCGTCCATATTTTTATAAAACAGCGCGTGCTTCACACACTCCGGGACAAAGTCAAACAGAATCTTCTCCAGCTCCCGGGCGTTGATGGTTCTTCCATTGGCCGGGAATCCGATCTCCATGCGCAGGACGATATCTCCGCTCTTCGGATCAATCCTGCACGCTGTCCGCTCCAGGACTTCCTGAGAGCAGCGGCTCACAGAGATCAGGCCGCTTTTTCCGGACCCTTTTGCCTTGAAGGCAAACTGATCCGCCCGGCGTCCGAACTGACGGGTCAGCTCATCCTGAAGCGCGATCCTCTGATAATCCTCCCGGTACAGCTCCGCCGGGAATCCGGCGTTTCTGCCGCTTACGCGGACGCTGACCTTTGACGGGGAGGCGAAGGGATCTCCCTGAACGTGGTCAATGGACAGCTGGTATCCGGGAAACTGATAGACTCCCCTTGTATCTTTATAAGCAGGATAACCGCGGTGATCGATCCTGCCAAGCAGATTTCTTAACTCTGTTGACGACTGCATAGTATGTCTCCTTTTCTTCTTAATTCTCAGATTGCAAGTCAATTATAACGCAAAAGCAGTGCACCCGCAAATGCACTGCTTTTCCTGTCATATGTCTTATTCCGGTTTTATTTCAGCACGGCGCACTGAAACGCCTTCAGCTCCAGTTTTCCCTCATAAACAGTCCCGTCTTCCGCATCCGTCCATCTGCCGATGCCTTCCACGGTCACCGGACTGTTTCTGAAATTCATCACAAATACAGCACGTTTTCCGTCCGTTCCCGTCCGTTCCGTCACGGTCACGCCATAAGGCAGTTCCGTTTCCAGAGCATTCACAAGCCCGGCGCGGGCAAACAGGTCGGCATAAAACGCGCACAGGAATTCCTGATCCGACTCCGCCGCCAGATAACACGCCTCGCCCTGTCCGTACGGATTGCGGATCACCACCGGAAAGCCCGCATAAAAATCACGCTCATACACGGAAACAACTTCCGCCGACTCCTTCGGGTGAACGATCTCGCAGAGTCTCCTTGCCGGATATTTCCTGTCCCCGTACTCGAACTGATTCTCAAATTCTTCTGACGGCGCATCGATTTCTTCCTGTATAACCCCCAGCACATCCTCCAGAGGATGATGTCCGGTAAAGCAGAGATCTGTCTCATCCGCCATGCCGCTGAAGCAGGTTGTGACAAACCGTCCGCCTGCCGCGACAAAGCTTCTGACTTTCTCCGCCCATCCCGGTTTATACATGTAATTAAGCGGCGCGGATACCACTTCATAGCCGGACAGATCCGCGTCCATATCCACGATGTCCGCTTCGATTCCCTGCTCCCAGAACGCGCGGTAATGAGAGGTCACACATGCCGGATAATCCAGATCCAGTCTCGGTCCCGTAATATCTTCCACAGCCCACCAGTTCTCCCAGTCAAATATTACGGCTGCCTTCGGATGGTTCACCGTTTTGTCCAGCAGACGGTCAAGCCCCGGCAGGCGCTTTCCGACTTCCGCCACCTCACGGAATGTACGTGTCGAGGAGCCGTTTTTGTGATCCAGCACGGCTCCGTGGAATTTCTCGTAAGACCCCCGGCCTTTTCTCCACTGGAAATACTGCACGGAATCCGAGCCGTGAGCTACCGCCTGCATGGAAGAAAGCATGTGCATTCCCGGTCGTTTCACCGGATTGTTATTTCTCCAGTTGATCACAGATGGCACACTCTCCATCAGAAGGAATGGTTTCTTCTTCATGCTCCGCATCATGCTGTGGTTAAACGCTGCCTGTACGGCGGCCGGAACTTCGTCTTTTTGTCTGTGCCAGAACGGGTAATTGTCCCAGGACACTATATCCAGTTCTCTCTGCAGTCTGTTGTAATTGATATTCTTAAAAGTATCCATAAAATTCGTTGTCGCCGGGAGATCCGAGTGCAGCGCCACCGCCTGTCTCTCCATGCCGCAGAAATCACTGATCTGGTCCGTGACAAATCTGCGCCAGTCAAGCTCCAGCCCGGTCACGGTTGTCTCCCCGTGGGGCGCGGGGCTGTGAATCTGCTCCCAGTCCGTGTATACATGGCTCCAGAATCTCCCCCACCATGCGTGGTTCAGCGCGTCCAGAGTTCCATACCGCTCTTTCAGCCAGTTCCGGAACGCGCTCTGGCACAATTCACAGTGGCAGGCTCCATCGCTGAAATTTCCCGCGAGCTCGTTGGACAGATGCCAGAGAATCACATTGTCCTTTCGCCCGAATCTTTCGGACAGCGCCTCATCAAGGGCTTTTGTCTTCGCGCGCATCACCGGTGATGTATAACAGAAATTATGCCGTTTTCCCGGAAGGTTTCTCTGCCCGTCAGCACGCACCTGCATCACCTCCGGATATTTCTGTGTCAGCCAGTGAGGCATGGCGCCTGACGGCGTCGCGAGGATTACCTGAATCCCCGCATTTCTCAGATTATCAATGATCTCTTCCAGCCACTCAAAGTCGTATACGCCCTCTTCCGGTTCCAGTACCGCCCACGAGAACACCCCCAGCGTCACACAGTTGACGCCTGCCTCTTTCATAAGTCTGATATCTTCCTCTAAAACCTCCGGGCAGTCCAGCCACTGTTCCGGATTGTAGTCTCCGCCATGGAGCAAATGTCCTCCTAACATGATCGTTCTCCTTTTTTATGTTCTATTTTTTCTGCAGCCTCTCAAATACCTCTGAAGCTGAATGTAAATGTCATCTTTCCGTCTGCATCCAGCAGATACTCCGGATGCGTACGCGAGCCCCAGCTGTCATCTCCCCCGATGCCCATCTGTCCGAGCGCCGCGCGGACCACAGTGTAGTGTACCTGCGGAAGTTCGTACGGATGTTTCGCGTTTTCCAGTTCATGGGGCGTGTACGGCAGAGCAGAAAACATCATCGGTCCGCTCTTTTCGTCCATCTCAAAGAGCATTCCTCTTCCTCTGCGGTCCGTCACCGACGCGTACCGCACTTCCTCTTTTGCTCCGCATTCCTGAGGCACGATATATTTCGCCATATTATCTTTCACAAGATTCTCGTATATACCGAGCTTCGCGCCTCTCTTTCTGTCAGCATAGGTCTCCGATGGTCCGAGACCATACCAGCGCACATGATCATAATCCGCGTCAAATTTGAAAAGGACGCCGAATTCCGGCATATTCCCCAGCTCTTTTACCGGATCGCAGGACAGAGTTGTCTTCACTCTTCCATCTCCTGTCACCTCATAGGCAAGCGTGCACCTGCTCACCGGTGTCGTGGGCATCAGATAAGTCCAGGTTACTTTCACGGAACGGATCCCTGTTTCACCGGCGAACTCTTCCACCTGCGGTTCCATAATCCTTCCCGCAGTCCCTTCACGAAAATCTTTGTGAGACACGTACATACTGGCAGTCTTCCACTGCGCATAACGCTGCGGCATCTGATTTCCCTGATCATTATCCACAGGCGCTCTCCAGAAATTCGGCTTCGGGATCTCCTTTATCATTTCTCTTCCCGCATACCGGTAGGACACAAGTCCCCCGTTCAGCACGGAAAACAATACGTCAAAATTCTCGCCTTTTACGCCGATGTTGTGCTTGCTCCGGATCACGGTAACCGTGCCGCTGCTTCGTTCTTCCTTTCCCTTCACCGCGTATACATACTGGCCAAACGCCACTTCATGTCCGGCCGCGGCCCAGATCGTCCCTTCCTTCAGCCGGAACGATACTGTGACTGTATATTCACCCGGCGCAGTCTCCGGCCGCATCGGAAGATCGTATGTTTTTTCACTCAGGGGTTCTGCGTCTGTTTCCATCTTTTCGCACCTGACCGGCACACCATTTCGCGCCACTGTCACAACACAGTCAAATGTATCCGTATTCACAAAAAGATTTTTGTTAATCACTTTCACCTGTTTTTCAGATACTTCGGCAGCAATATTCTGATAGTTGAATTTTACCTCCTGCATCTTCGGTGAGGGCTCTCTGTCTCCGCCATACACGATGCCGTTTGCGCTGAAATTATAGTCTGTCGGCCGCTCGTCAAAGTCGCCGCCATAGGCCTGAAACTCATTGCCGTACCGGTCCTTTTTCGTAATGGTCTGATCGATATAGTCCCAGATAAATCCGCCCTGATAAAGAGGTTCCGTATCCGTCAGATCAGTATATTTATGCATCGCGCCGCAGGAGTTTCCCATCGCGTGGGTATATTCGCAGCAGATAAACGGCTTGCTCCGGTCCTTTGCCAGAAACTCTTTGATCGATCTCACGGAAGGATACATCTGGCTTTCCATATCACTTGTATCATTGTAGCTGCGGTCATTGAATACACCCTCATAATGCACCAGACGGCCGGGATCCTCCCTGCGGAAAAACTGAGCCATTTCATAGATATCTTTTCCCCCGTAGGATTCATTGCCGCAGGACCAGATCAGAATGGATGGGTGATTCTTATCCCTCTGATACATGGAATTCGCGCGATCCAGCACCAGATCCAGCCATTCCTCCCTGTCTCCGGGCACGATATAGTCATAATCCCCTGTTGTATAAGCCGTATCCCATGACCCGTGTGATTCCAGATTTGTCTCATCAATCACATACAGACCATATTCATCACACAGCCTGTAGAACAGCGATGCGTTCGGATAGTGGCTGGTTCGTATGGCATTAATGTTATTCTGTTTCATCACGGCAAGATCCCTGCGCAGTTCTTTTTCCGAGACACACCTTCCTCCCACGGAACTGAACTCATGGCGGTTCACGCCTTTGAACACGATTCTTTTCCCGTTCAGCATCATCATATGATCCTTCATCTCAAACCTGCGGAATCCCACCTTCTGAGGAATCACTTCACACAGACTGCCGCCCGCGTCGAAAACTTCAATTGTCAGATCATACAGTTCCGGTTCTTCCGCACTCCAGAGCTTTGGTCTGTCAATCTCCCACAGCCAAGTATTCTCTCCTGCCAGCTCTTTCTCATCCTCCAGACACACCATGCCCTTATAGGCAAGACGGATGCGGGCTTTTCCCGCTCCCCACGTCTCTGTCCGGATCTCGAATTTCCCTTTTGACAGCGTCTCGTCCGGAATGGCGCGTACCCTGAGATCGCGGATATGTACATCTGGCACGGTATAAAGATAGACATCCCTGTAGATGCCGGAGAAACGGTAAAAGTCCTGATCCTCGCACCAGCTTCCGGATGTCCACTTGAACACCTGAGCCGCCAGTTTATTCTCCCCGTCTTTTATATGATCAGTCAGTTCAAATTCCGAGGGAGTAAATGTATCTTCACTGTACCCGATAAACGCTCCGTTGAGC
>CALWBC010000354.1 GCA_944375755.1 uncultured Mediterraneibacter sp.
GTCTTATAGCCCCAGCGGCTCTGGCCGAAGCCGAACGCGAATTTCGGGGGAATGTAACTTCTTCCGATGATGCGGCGGAACTGTTTTACAATGTCGTAAGCATTCTCCCCGTCGATGACATACAGGGTGAGATCCGCGTTTTCACAGAAGACATGAAGCGTGTCCGAACGGGTATAGCCGATGTCAAATGTGAGTTCGGACGGATAGTCGAAGAACAGCCCGAATGTCTCCTTCCCGGAAATGATGATGAAATTGTGCGCTCCGTACAGGGAGTGTTTGTTTTCCGTGTGGTTCGGGTCGTCGCTGCACCAGCTCGTGTAAAGGTATCCACGTTTGTTGATCCCCCGGTTGGCCTCGCCCAGTCCGTATACGATATCGTCATCATCCATAACATAGTGGAAGTGAAATCCTTCCTCCGTGCAGAATTCTCCGTATGAGGGCGTCCCATTCTCCGCTGCGATATCGGCCACAACAGCCTCTGTCTCAAATGGTGTCCCGTATAAAAATTTGCGTACCATGCTGTTTCCTCCTTGCAGATCAGTATTCTTTGCTGTATTATAATGCCTTATATATGAGAAAGCTTGCATAATACTGCATAATTATTGTACGATACTGCTCTTTATATACCGATCAGATTCCTTTTTTAAACAGCAGGAAAGAGTAGAAGGCGGGAATCAGGCAGCACACAATTGCAATCCCGATAATGACGAGGAAAACGGCGCCGTCTCCCGCGAGTGAGCTGACAAAACCGCTGCATGCTGTAATAACTCCGCCGACAATAAAGAGCTTGCCCGCCAGACGGTGCGTCCGGTTCCAGTTCTCCTCGCTGTTGAGTGTCCAGGGAACTTTGATGCCGACCGTATAGTTCTGCTGCAGCTTCGGCATATAGTTTCCCAGGAGGATGAAGACGATCCCGATCAGTACGCTGGCAAAGATGCCCATGTTCAGATCCATGCCAAGCGCGATGAAATAGGTGGCGCCATTCATCAGAACCGAAAGGACTGGCACGATCCAGAGTGACAGGAGAAGCGGCTTTTTGTGAATGTTCTTTCTTTTCGGGTCATTGAGCACGATAACAGATGTGATCAGCTGAATGACCGCCAGCAGGCAGGGCAGGAAAAAGACAGCGGATGTTTTGGTCGACCAGCCGTCGGCCTTTCCGTCCGCGCCCCAGTGGGTGGCAATCGTATCTGGAAGCCGGTTCCAGAGCAGAAGGCCGAGCAGGATCGGCAGCAGTGTGATCAGTGTGGTTATAATGACAGTTTTCCGGTATGTTTTCAGATTTTTCATAGTTCAGGAATCTCCTTTCAGTTCTGACAGCCATACCATAAGTTCTTCCACGACTGTCAGATTCAGTTCATAATAGATAAAATTTTTTTCCCGGCTTTCCCGCACAAGATCCGCTTTTCGGAGAATTTTCAGATGATAGGAAACCGTCGCCTGGGTCATGTCAAAATGACCGGCTATCTCTCCGGCGGACATCCTTCCGTTTTTAAGCAGCTCAAGGATTTCCCGCCTTGCAGGATCAGAAAGCGCCTTAAATGTCTCTCCAAACCCCAATTGATCACCCCTTGCAGTACAGATATTTAGAAATATTTCTAAATACTTTATAACACTTCATTCTGCGCAAAGTCAAGAAGTATTTAGATGAATTTCTAAATACTTTCTTTGTTGACACGATTAAAAGATGCGCATACAATAGTTGTACATACAACTGTTGTATGCGCGTTTTATTTGCGCGGGCAGATCCGCCCTGCGTAAAATACGGTCTCAGAAACAGAATGGAAACAGAAAGGAAGAAAACAGAACATGCTGCGACGTATCTTTTCTTATTCAGGTCAGTACAGAAAATATCTTGCATTTGCCGCTGTGTGCATCACGGGAGAATCCATTTTCGAGCTGATTATTCCGCTCATCATGGCAGACATTGTGGACATCGGCGTTGCCGGCGGGGACAGAGCCTACATTTTCCGGCAGGGCGGCTGGATGCTTGTGTGCGCTCTGGCAGCTCTGCTCCTTGGAATCGGGAGCGCCCGGTTTGCCGCCGTGGCCGGGCAGGGGCTTGGCGCAAATTTAAGAGAGGCGGAATATGCGAAGCTTCAGCAGTTTTCCTTCGCGAATGTGGATCATTTTCAGCTCTCCTCACTGGTCACCCGGATGACAAGCGATGTGACCAATATCCAGAACAGTATCTCAAGCGGCATGCGCCCGGCATGCAGAGGACCGGTCATGCTTGTGGCCGCCACAGCGGTGGCTTTTTCCATTAACGGAAAACTCGCCCTTGTCTTTCTTGTGGCGCTGCCTGTGCTGGCGGTCTGCCTCTGGCTCATCATCATAAAAGTGCGCCCTCTGTACGGAAAAATGCAGGGAGCCATCGATCTGGTTAACCGGATCATACAGGAAAATCTGACCGCGGTTCGTGTGGTGAAGGCATATGTGCGCGGGGAATATGAAATCGGAAAGTTCAATGAAGTGAATACAAATCTTCAGACGCAGTCCGAGCGTGCCTTTAAACTTGCCATGACAAATATGGCGGCCATGCAGTTTGTCATGTACGGGACCATCATCAGTATTCTCTGGTTCGGGGGAAGAATGATCAATGTGGGTTCCATGCAGGTGGGAGAGCTGACCGGTTTCCTGAGCTACATTCTTCAGATCCTCAACTCTCTGATGATGATCTCCAATATTTTCCTGATGCTGACCCGTTCCCTGGCATCCGGGAAGCGGATTCTTGAGATCATGGACGAGGAGATTGATATCCGGGAGGATGATGCGGAAGAGATCCGGGTGACAAAAGGCGAGATCGAGTTTCAGCATGTGTATTTCAAATACAGACGGGACGCGGAGGAATATGTGCTCTCCGATATCAGCCTTCACATCGGCGCCGGAGAGACAGTGGGGATCGTGGGGCAGACCGGCTCCGCAAAGTCGACGCTTGTGCAGCTGATTCCGCGGCTCTATGATATTACCGAAGGACG
>CALWBC010000355.1 GCA_944375755.1 uncultured Mediterraneibacter sp.
TGGGATTCATCTTTATGATTGCGGATAAGATACCGGAATCCATGAAGAAGGCGCTGACAGATCCGCCGTTTACGCCGCAGCCATGTTCTTTCCTTGCGGACGGCAGCGTGATGGAACAGGTGAAGCACAGGGATGTGCTGCTCTCGTATCCGTATGAGAGCATGGATCCGTTTCTGCAGCTGATCAGGGAAGCGTCATCGGATCCGAATGTCATGACCATCAAGATTACGATCTACCGGCTTGCGAAGAAGGCGAGGCTTGTGGAATACCTGTGCGCGGCAGCTGAAAACGGCAAAGAAGTGACAGTGCTGATCGAGCTGCGGGCCAGGTTTGATGAGCAGAATAACATCGACTGGTCGGAGCGGCTGGAGGAGGCAGGATGCCGGGTTCTCTACGGGTTTGAAGGATATAAGGTACATTCCAAGATCTGTCTGATTACATATCGGGAAAAAAATGAAATCCGGTACATTACCCAGGTGGGAACAGGCAACTATAATGAAAAAACCGCAAAAATGTACACGGATTATTCGCTGATTACATCTGATCATGAGATCGGTGAAGACGCGGCGGTATTTTTTAAAAACATGTCCATCGGAAATCTGGAAGGCGTCTATCATCACCTGATTGTATCCCCCAAAGGGCTCAAGAGGAAGGTGCTGGAACTGATGGACGAAGAGATTGCAAAAGGGAAAAACGGCCGTATTGTCATGAAGATGAATTCGGTAACGGACATGGACTTCATACGTAAGACTGCGGAGGCGTCACAGGCAGGAGTGAAGATCGATCTGCTTGTCCGGGGAATCTGCTGTATCCTGCCGGGAATTCCCGGGAAAACGGAGAACCTGCGCGTCACAAGTATTGTAGGAAGGTTCCTGGAACATCCCCGCGTATTTGTCTTTGGAAGCGGAGCGGATGCGAAAGTGTATATCGGTTCGGCAGACATGATGACGAGAAATACGGAAAACCGCGTGGAAGTGGCGTGTCCGATCTATGACGAGAGGATTCGGAAACGTCTGATCCGCGACCTGAACATCATGCTGGCCGATAATGTCAAGGCGCGGGAGATGAGAAGCGACGGGACATACCGGAAAAAGAAACAGGATGGAACCGCGGTAAACGCGCAGGAAACATTTATGAAAAATGCCATCAATGCCAGAAGACCATCGGCGGTACAGCGCTCCTCCAAAAAGGAGAAAACGCTGTTTGGCAGAATCGCCGGCCTGTTCCAGAGAGGCGGACGGAAGCGGTGACAGGAACGCAAAGAAAAAGCTGCATGGCAGGGAACTCATAACAGATCAGAGTTCTCTGCTGTGCAGCTTTCTCCATTCTCTGGCGGAGACACCGTAGTATTTGCGGAATGCTGCGGAGAAATGTTCCACAGATGAATACCCGAGCTGCAGGGAAATCTCCGTAATACTGTTGGACGCGTCCTGGAGAAGAATCAGGGCAGCTGACATTTTTGCCTCGAATTTCTTCTGAAGAAAGGTCATCCCGTAGTGCTTCTGGAGAAGACGTTCCGTCTGACGGTGGCTTAATCCCAGACGGGAAGCCAGCTTCTCAAGAGTCAGATCCTGATATTCGTACAGAAAATACTCTTCTATAATAAGATAGTTCCGGTCAGCGACCGAGGATTCCGCAGGCGGCTCGGCATATCCGGGCAGTTCCAGATTGCGTACGCTGAGGACAAGAATCTGGGTCAGAAGAGAGCCGAGCAGTGTGTGATAACCGATGCTGGGGTTGTCCAGCTCCCGGAACAGTGCCTGCATGAGGGGGTGCATATTCTGTTTGTCCATTCCGATAAAGTGATCGGTAGATAGAAAGCGGTTTAAGAATTCCGGATTATCCTTCTGGACGAGCGGATGGTTCTTCGGATCGAATTTCAGATACACACAGTATTCGGTCATGGGATCTTCCGGGTCCGGAGTCTGGGAGTGCTCCATATGGGGGCCGTTTATAAAGAAAGAATCCGGTCCCACTTCGTAGGAACAGTGGTTCAGGGTAATGGTGCCCCTGCCGTAGGGAATATAGTGAATCTCCCAGCTGTTGCTGCTGTGGCTGTGGCTTGGAAAAGACCGGCTCAGCCGTTCGAAGGAGAATTTAAGAGCGTGGCACCGGATGTTTCCCACGGGAAATGAGAGATCAATCTTATCGTAAAATTTTCCGTTCCGCTGTTCCGTGTTTCTCATAGAAGCCATCCTTTCCATGCCGCGTCTGGTATTTGTCTTCCGATGCAGTCTGAGATTATTATAGATCACTTTCAGCGGCAGGGCAACCTGATACCTTCGAAAAAAAGACGGAACCTTCGCTGATACGACATAAAAATCTGTCTTTTGTCGCCGCTGTCTCTTACGGTTTCCGGACACCCTGATATAATAGAATCAGTAAGAAAAACAGAACAGATCAGGAGGTAGAAAAATTGCTTTAAAAATGATCCCGAAAACAATGGTCGGAGCAACTCTTCCGGGAAACAGTACTGTGGAGATGAAGGAATTTGAGATCCCGAAACCGGGACACGGCGAGGTGCTGATTCAGACCAAAGCCACAACAATCTGCGGAAGCGATATCCGCTGCATCTACAGAGAGCACACAGGAAAAGGCGCGGAAGGATACATTCCGGGTATGGTAGCCGGACACGAGCCCTGCGGCGTGATTGTGGAAGAGGGCGAAGGACTGCGCAGATTCAAGAAAGGTGACCGCGTGATCGTATATCACATCTCAGGATGCGGTGTCTGCAATGACTGCCGGAGAGGATATTACATTTCCTGTAAGAGCCCTTACCGCCGCGCTTACGGATGGCAGAGAAACGGTGGTATGGCTCCGTATATTCTTGCAGAGGAGAAAGACCTGATTGCTCTTCCGGACGAGCTTACATACAAAGACGGTGCACAGGTTGCGTGCGGTTTTGGTACGGTTTATGAAGCAATTGAGAAGATCGGTATTTCCGGAAACGACGCGGTTCTTGTAACAGGTCTGGGACCGGTAGGTCTGGCTGCCCTGATGCTGGCGAAGGCGATGGGCGCGAACCATCTGATCGGTGTGGAGATGAATCCGTACAGAATCGATCTGGCAAAAAAACTGGGGCTGGTAGATGAAGTGTTTACACCTGGCGATGACGCGCTGGACAATATCCTCAAAGTAACAGGCGGACACGGCGTTGAGCGCGCCATTGACTGCAGCGCAAACGATGCGGGACGTCAGCTTGCCA
>CALWBC010000356.1 GCA_944375755.1 uncultured Mediterraneibacter sp.
CTCCTTCGCGTCTGCGGATCTGTTTTCTGCAGCTCCTTCACTGCGCGCTCCGGAATCACCGTTCCCCTTTCCTCCAGAATCTCACTCCATGTCACCACATGCCGTCTCCCCGCCAGATATTCGGAGACAGCCGCCTGTACCTGTCTCTGATCCAGGATGCATTTTCGCATCTCACATTTTCTGAGAATATTGATCCCGACCTGCACTTTTCACCCCTCCTCTGCGAAAGATCGGCGGCTCGCCGTACAGCATGCCTTTGTGGATTTTCATTGTATCGTATCCCCCGACCTTCATATCATAGAAATACTGGCTGTCCGCGAACTGGTTCAGGACATTTTTGACACTCCGCGCCCCCGCGTCCTCCTTAACAATCAGATCCACAATGGCATCGACCGTATCGCTGTCAATCTCAAGATTCAGCCCGGACTTCCGGTACACTTCCTTCTTTCTGGTGAACGCTCCGATATTTTCATCCATCAGAATCAGCCGCAGCTCTTCCTTCGTCAGCCGGGACAGCCGGACAATTTCCTCGATCCTGCCGATAAATTCCGTCTCCCCGCCAATGGCTGCCATCTGTTCCCTGAGACTTTGTCCTGAATTGCAGGTATATTTCACGTCTGAAACGAATCCGATGGAATTCTTATCGTTCTCTTTTTTCAGATCGTCAATCCTGGGGAACGCCCCTCCCAGAATAAAAAGGATTCTCCCCGTATCCACTCCATGAATGGTCTCCGTTCCCGCCAGCGAGGAGAGAAGCTGCTGCTGCACCATGGCATTTACAGATTCCCCACTGCTGTCATGATGAAAATTAATGATCTTATCCACTTCATCAAGATATACAATTCCTTTAAACGATTTGTCGAGAACTCTTTCCCGAAACGCGTTTCTCTCCGAGCTCATAATACATGCCTGGTGCACCTTTTTAAAAATATCGCCGATATCAGCACCGGTGAATCCATTTGGCGTCAGCATGGAACAGTCATAACTGATAACCGGGATTCCCAGCTCCGGAAAGCTCCGGATAGTCTCAATCATATGATTCTTTCCCGAGCCGCTTGATCCGATCATAAGAAAATTGGTCCGCACATCGTAATATTTCCACTGATACAGCAAAATGCAGAGCTTTTTCTTCAGAACCTCCTGTCCGATCATATTCTTATCCATATGGGCCCGGAGCATCGGAATAAACTGATCCTCCGGCAGTTCCCGCTGCCGCGCTTCCACTTCGCCCCACTCCCGCTTTTGCTTTCTCTCCAGAGGTCCGAGATCACGGATTTTCTTACAGAGGCGCTCCATCATGTCCCAGGTCTCCTCCGGATGATCCTTCTTTTCTCTGAGCAGATAATAGTACCTGAGGAGCCTGGCCGCGTAAAGCACTTCCTGATATCCGGATTCCCCTTCCAGATGCTCGAATACGCTGCTTCTGAATCTGATCTCATGAAGTCTCTGCAGATAAGAATACTCCCCTGTGACGGCCACCCGGTACAGCTCCCGGATGATGGAGAGCACACTGCGTTCCTCCTCACAGCAGCGCTTTTTCAGGTATTCGAAGACACCTCTGATATAGTCTTTTGCGTGTCTGGAAACGCGCACCACTCTGGCGTCAAGAACCGGATAACTTTCCTCGCGCATTTCATCTTCAATCTGTTCCAGCATTTTCATCATATGGTTCGTTTCATATGTAAACAGTCTGTCCATTTATCTTTCCTCCTGTCTTTATCTAATTTGTCTCTATCCTGATCGCCTCAAATGAATCCCCATTTCTCCCTTCGGATGCCTTACTCCAGCTTTTTTATTCTGTCGTAAACCACTTCGTAAGGACTGTCGGGAATGATCCTGTTGAAGTGATAATGCCCTGCGATCCATTTGACCACATGCTCCTCAATCTGACAGCTGATCGTCTGAAGCCAGAGTTCCGTCCGGGTCTCCCGGGTGAACAGCAGCTCCTTCTCTTTTCTCCAGGGTGCCATGTAAAAAGGCAGCATGTGGCTTAATACATAGATGGGATCCTTTACCGACTGAACCTCTTTTCTGATTTTCCAGAACTCTTCTTCCCTGAGCTGCTCGTCAAACCAGTATCCCTCCCCTCTCAGTATTCTCATGAAGAAATCCGCCGAATATCCTCCGCCGATTACCAGAAACCGCTTCCCTTCCACCTGATAAATCTGCCCGTCTCTGAGAAAGATCAGATCCGGGAATTTTTCTTCTGCCCAGGCCTGACTGCCACCGAAGTCTTTCAGCCTGTATCCCTTTACCATCCCCGGCCGGCAGTCATGGTTTCCTTTAATAAAGAGCATCCGAATCCGGATTCCTTTTTCACCTGCAGCATTGATCGCATCCTGCAGTCTGCCCTTTAACGCGCAGTCCCGTTCATCCAGGTAGTAATTCAGACCGGCGTCCCCCATCTGAATCAGATAGACCTCCTGATTCCGGTTCTCTTTTTCACTCTCTTTTACTGACCTTATCCATTCCACTACTCTGCTCACATCGCCGTGCAGATCTCCTGTGTAATAAATCATCTCACACCTCCCTGACTGATTCCCGGGGGCAGAATATCCCCCCTATAATAACTTTACTGCTTCCTTATTGCATAAATTGTTCAGAAAAGCACAAAAAAATGACCTGACGGCCCGCCAGGTCATTTTTTCGCTTTTTGCTCTATATTTTTGTAACAGTTCAGCCATGAAGTTGTCCGCTCGAAAAATCATACAAGCATGATTTTCTCTCCCAGACAACTCCATGGCTGAACTGTTACATATTTAAATATCACAGAGAAGATCCCTGCTGAATTCATCCGGTTCCGGCATTTGATGTTTCTTTTTCAGCGCCCTTTCCAGTACGGCAGGATGAGCGCCCCGGTGAAGAATCGTATCAATGATCTCAATCTCCTTCTCCAGTTCCGGAACTGATCGAAATCCCATGTTCGCGTTTTTCTCCTCCGCATCGCTCCATATTCTGCGGATGGAATCCCGTTCCTCTTCCGTCAGTTCCGCCTGCTTCAGCAGCCGGCCCGCTACTTTCACCACGCTGAACAGATCGTCCGCAGCGCCGATCGCATTCATGCTGTCCATGAGCATCCTTGCACGCTCCGGGGAGTGATCTGTCGTATCATAGATCATTTTATTGCTTTCCAGTCTGGTTATATTGACTGAGCAATACCCCCGCGTATTGCTCCCGATCCCCTCATTTCTCATAATCCGGTCCGCCGCTTCCATCACTTCCCGGCCATTCATGGCGCTTAAGTCAGCCTGATAATCCGAAAGCCGGAACGCGGAGCCAAAGTCCAGCAGACACATGCTCTGGTTGTCTCCCTTTCCCCGAATCCACAGGTTTTCCGGCTTAATGTCACAGTGCACAAACCCTTTCCGTGACAAATGCTCAACAATAACCAGCAGCTGACGGATAAAACGGACTGCTTCGTCCCCGGATAGTTTCCGCCGTTTCAGAAGAGCGCAGAGCGTTTCTCCCTCACTGGATTCCAGCGCTATGTAGGAGGAATCCCCCAGACTGCATAAATACTCCGCACTGTACACATAAGGGGAATTGTTAAACTCCATCTTCCGGATATCTTCTTCGCTGAAATAGATCTCCTGATTCGTCTGCAGTTCCCGGCGTACGTTCTCCCGCTGCAGCTGCAGTTCCGCTTCTCTGTATCGTTCCGCTATTGTAATCCTGCCCCCTGTTTTTTCCCGCTTATATCTCCCGCTTTTTTCCTTCTGTTCCGGGAAGTATTCCTTTACAATGCAGGTAACCGTACTCCCGTTTCTGCGCCGTATTGCCTTGTATGCAATCGCCATACCGCCTTTTCCTATCACAGACAGCAGGGTAACTCTGCCCACACCGTTCTCATCACAGAGGATGAAACCGTCTTTTTCCGGCAGGACAATATCCTCCTCAATCAGTCCCAGTCTTGCCATTTTCTAAACCTCTCTTCCCATAAGAATATTGTAAAACACCGCGCCTTTGCCCTCCTGCAGCATTTCCAGTTCCAGCTTTTGCGCATATGTCCTCAGAGACGAAATATCTGCAAACGCCTCCAGGAAAAAGCAGTCAAAAGGTTTATCGTCATTCGTTTCGACATCAAAACGGCAGTTTTTCAGCACATGACTTTGGACATAATCCTCAGTTATTCCCCTGCATCCCTGGCTTTTCGCGACAAGAGCTGTCAGAAGAAGCATTTCTCTGGTCGTCTTTGTCTCTCCCGCCAGTATGTTCCTGAACAGGCGGGCGTTCCTGATGCCTCCAGCTGAAGCATACTCCCATTCTTCCGCTGTGGGCAGCTTTTTCTCCGATCCAAAGCATGCGCCTACGATACGATGATAACGGGTTTTCTCTTCTTTTGACAGAAAGCTTTCCGGTCTTTCCGGATAAAGCATAAAAAACCTGTACTGCGGCCGAACAAAAACACTTTCTCCCACATCTGTCAGCGCCTCATTAAACGTTCTCGAAATATTTTCCACAGTAAGGTATCTGATCCCGAAATACGCACGTAATAGCGCTTCCTCCTGCTCCGCGTCAGTCCGGTTTAAAATCCGGCGGAGTATCTCCCCATAATTTGTTTTCAGCCAGCAGCTTTTTACCGCCTGCTCGAATTTCTGCTCTGCCGCGGGATCACTGTTTTCTCTCCAGTTTTCTCTCAGCCGCAGAATATGGTCGATCTGACAGTCAACTGTCATAAGTATCATGCGGTACAGATACCATGTTCTTCTCCACTCGGCATTCTCCATAACCTTTCTGACTGACTCGGGAAATACATCCATCACCGATATGGATTCCGAATCTTCCGCCCCGTTCCCGGGATTCGCCCTGTTCCGTTCTGCCTCATATATGTAGCTGTTTATGATTTCATTAATCTTCTTATCCTCCTCAATATAAGTCTGCTGCGTCTGATATTCTTCTTCGTCCATTCCTGCCTGCACCCTGACTTTAAACTCACCATACGTCAGCCTGCGCCATTCCTGATATTTATCATGCAGCGCTTTGTCTTTTTCCTCTCTGCTGCTCCATTCCGCCTGCATATCCACCCAGGTTTTCCACGGCCGGCGTGCGGCCAGGGCAAAATACAGAATCGCGTTGTCCATACAGGAATTGATCAGAATCTCCCGTCCCGCTGCTCTGAGCAGACTGTTCAGCATGACAACATACGGGTATTTCTCTTCGGAAACATCATCGCTCTGCAGTGGCATCCCGCAGTCCATAATCAGAAAAGTCAGGAAGATACACTGATCTCTTCTCACTTCATTTATCCCCATTAATTGTGTTTCGATCTCAGAGTCTGATTCCGGCAGATTTTTCACATCTTTATATTTCCTGCGCATCAGTCTGAGAGCCCTGAGCGCCGAATTAAAGTAATACTTGCTGAAACGGGCATTTCCAAGGTGCTTTTTTCCATACTCAATCATCTCGTACGCTGTATCTTGATATTTATTTAAATGAATACGCCCCAGTATTTCATAAAGTTTCCTGGCAAACCGGTATTCCATCTTTCCTCACTCCCTTATCGAAAACTGCTGCACTTTTTCTTATATTCCATGATCCTGTTCAAAAGCTCCGGCTTCTCCCGCACAGTCTCGCACTCTGCCAGCTCGTCCAGTTTCTCCTCCAGGCTGCGGATCATCTTCAGATAACTTCTGTCCAGCTGCGCGGACCTTTCATATACATAGCGGATCTGGTGCGGCAGCTCAGCCTGAATCCTTGCCCGCAGTTCCGGCTCATTTCCTTCCATCAGGATCTTCACTTCACTCCCGATCGCGCGCTCGACCAAATCTTCCGGGATTCCGCCTTTCTGAAATACCAGCGCTTCTTCCAGTGTCCGGTTCTGATTCAGCGCGTCCATGGCTTCGCAGTAATAGCGGTACCCCTGGACATAGTTTCCCATCTGATAAGAATCAGACATCAGAGTCCGATAGGACGCCGCCAGCGCGCTGTCATCACAGTATTTCTTTCTGTATTCCAGTGCCTGATGATGGAACCGTTCCGCGGTCTCATACATTTCCAGAGCACATGCGCCTTTTTTCTGACCAAATTTGTAATAATAGCTTCCGATATTGCTCAATACTTTTCCGTAAAGCCTGTGATATTCCTGATCCCTCTGATCGTCCTGCACCTGATCAAGTATCTTCCGCGCATTCAGGATAACATCCAGACACTTCCCGTCTTTCTGAAGGTCCCCTGTAATATCCCATTTAATGGAATAATAAGTAAAACTGTACTTCTGGGCAGCCTCCACCGGATGATAGTACTGTTCCGCTTCCTGTAAATGTTTCAGCGCGATCCAGCCGATCTCCGCCGCCTCTCTCCCCTCCGAGAGATCATCGTATACTCCGGAGAGCTGCTGGTAGAAATTCTCAGCCAGAGTCAGTATTCTCTCCTCGGATCTTACTCCGCAGGCTCTCAGCTTTCTGACAAGTCCGGATCCCACTGCGGAAAAGATAAAGTCCGCCAGATCAAGGAACCTGGTTCGTCTGGCCAGATCTTTCTGCCTGCCGTTGTGTTCGATCCATCCGTTGAGGAGCTCTATGAAATCAGCAGTCCGGTCTCCGGCATCACTTCCATTCAGCCGCTCAAAGCCCTTTGCCGCAAAGTAATCCCGGTACAGTTCATGGGTAAACCGAAGATTCCGATCCAGAATCCCCAGAGAACGCAGTGCCTCATCCACAAGTTCCATTGATGTATGTTCCGGAGGCGGACAGATTTCACATGCCTTTTTCATGATCTTCCGCATATCTTCCCCATTATTCACATTATTTCGTTGCTTATCCAGAAGCCTGCACTCAGTCTCAAATGCAGCGGCCGGAAGGATTTTTTCAATCACATATTTTCGCACGCGAAGGAGATGATCCGAGTATTCCTCATGATGGTGCAGATTTTCATCCTGAACAAAATACAGTTCAAAGAGCTCATACTTATTCCCGATTTTCACCGCCTGCTCCGGCATCTTCTCATAGATATCCCGGAAGATCGTCAGAAGCATGGGGTTCTCCAGCATTTTCCGGATGTGCCCCGGTATCATTTCCATATCTTTTATGCCGAGATATCTGCTGACCGCCTGGTTCGACAACGGCTGCAGGACCAGGGTCTCAAACTCCTTTTTCAGGTTCGCCGGAATCAGTTCCGCGCTTCTTGTGCTGATAATAAAACTGACATTTTCATATTTCGCCAGCCGGGCGATATCATTGCAGATATGATCTATAACCGTCTGACCGTTCACCTCGTAATTATGTACTTCATTCAGACCGTCCAGCAGGAACAGATAGTGATACTCTTCCGCACTGTCCGCTATCATTTCCAGAATCGCCCTTTCGGTAACTTCAATGGGAAAATACTGCCTCAGATACTCCAGCAGAGCGCCGGCCTGAATATTCCGGAAATTAAACTCAGCCATGGGAATATAAACCGCCAGTTCCTTCTTCCCGTTTACCTGCCGATCCTTCAGGAATCCTGCAAGATATTTCAGCGATGTACTTTTCCCATAGCCGCCTCCGGCTTCCACAATATAATTTCCCGGTTTCGAAAGATATCGTTCAATCAGGTTCATATCAGCAGCCCTCCTCTATGCCGTCACTCTCTGCCTGTCATTATAACATAAAGGCAGATACCGTCGGGAAAAAGATAGGGCCGGAGACGCGGCTGCGCCTCCGGCCCCCGGCAGTTTCCGGATCAATCTTCATAGGTCATACCGGTATCATTCCCATGCCTGTCATAAATTGTTCCATCACTTCCAATACTGCCTACGATGCTGCCTCCTCTGTCGACCAAAGTTCCATCATCATGGATTTTGCCCGAATAGCCGCCATACGGATCACCATAACGTCCTTCTCCTGTTGTTCCGATTACACTTCCGATTGAATCTCTGATAACACCCATAATCTTTTCTCCTTTCTTTTTTGAAGCTTTTTATTGTTTACATATATATTGTACTGCCCGGCAAGTACTTTTTTTGTTCAAAGTCCGGCAAAAAAGTGCGTTTTTAGATTTATTTTACGTAACAGTTCAGCCATGGAGCTGTCCGAATGGCGCAGGCTGAACTGATGCTATTTTACCCCGAAAAATTCCCATGTCTCCGTATCAATCACCGGGAACTCCTGCGTGCCGATCGGAGTTCCATCCCGGTAAGTAGAAAACACATCACAGGATATCACATTTCCATTTCTCTCAATTCTTTCCACCGGAGTATGTCCGACCACCTGAAGAATCCTGCGCGGCTTGTACATGCGGCCGCCCGAATACTGTGGCCGGTACCAGATGGGCGACGCGTCATTCCACATGGTATCATGGTGTAAGCCGTTAATCACACGAACCACCTCATCCACCTCATGATATACGGAAGACTTCACCGTGCTTCTCACGAAATAATCCAGGACGCCGCCATGACAGAACAGGACATTATCGACCTTATGAATGTATTGCATCTCATTTCCATCCGGCAGCGCTCTTCTCAGCTCCAGCAGTTTTTCCTGCACGGTCCAGGCTGCCGCCGGACTGTATCCGCTCTCGCTCTCGTTCCACAGGTAACAGAGATCGTGATTCCCGTATGCCCACATGGTATCCGGGTATTTTTCCGCGAAGGCGATCGCCGCGTCATAAGTCTGAACATACAGTTCGATCTTATTCCCTTTGCCCCAGTCGTCCGGTATGTCCATCAGACATACCGCCCGCTCGGCAGTTCCCTTTTCCAGAAGTTCAGCCGCGCGCTGAAACATGTACGGTTTCAGATGAATATCCGGTATTACAAGTATTTTCACAGTATATCCCGCCTTTCCTTTTATAGTTGTGTCTGCAGTGCATTACAATGTATGAATAGTATCTGTAGTGCAGACACTTCCCCATATTGTAAATTATACGCGCTGCTCCATAGATTTTTTGTTCTCTTTTGCAGAGAATTTCTCGCTTTTTACGAAAACAGCCATCAGATTTTATTTCTGATGACTGTTCCTAAAGGCGTCTAATCAAGCAGCCAGTCCGGCAGATACCTCACCAGAATTCCATTGTAATTGCCGGGAGTCAGACGGTCCATTGTCAAGATTATCTTCTCATAATTGTCACGGATATTTTCAAGTGGTCTGATCTCGCGGTCAAACGTTTCCTTCGCAGTCATATTCGCCGTTACCTGAAAATATTGGTATGCTCCCTGCTTTTCAGCAACAAAATCAACCTCTGTGTTTCCGACCTTACCGATTGTCACTTTATATCCGCGACGTAAAAGTTCAAAGTAAACGATATTTTCCAGTGAGAACCCGAGGTCGTAATTTTTACGAGGAAGAATATGATTTCTAAGACCCAGATCAACAATATACAATTTCCTGCTTGCTTTCAGAAGCTGTTTCCCAACAATATCAAAACGCTCTGCCGGATAGAAAATAAAGGATTCCGTTAAAGCTTCCACATAATCCCCTACTGTATTTGGTGAGATTTTTCTTCCATTTGAAGTCAGATACGCCGTAATACTTCTGACAGAGACAGGATTTCCGATCACACTGGCAAGATACTTCGCAATCGTCTTCAGCAGCACAATATCCGTAATTTTTCGTTTGTGAGGATCGCTTTCTTTCCGCGCCTGTCTGTCCTCAATATCTTTTACAATAACAGTATTATAAATGCCCTCCAGATAGGTGCTTACCTTTTCATCGGTGCGATTCATCGCCGCAATATACGGCATGCCGCCGTTTCTTAAATACTCGGGAAAGCCCTGTTCCGACTCTAAGCTGGTCATTTCAAGAAATTCCCGAAAAGACAGCGGAAGCATTCTGATTTCTACATATCTTCCTGTCAGAAGTGTTGCCAGATCCCCCGACAGCATATATGCATTGGAGCCCGTAATGTACAGATCTACATCAGGCTTTACATATAAGCTGTCCACAACTTTTTCAAAGGAAGGCACTTTCTGAATTTCATCCAGAAAAATATAGGTAGTTTTTCCGTTTATCAAACGCTCCTTAAGATACTGATACAGCTTTTTATAATCCTGCAGTTCTTCATATTCCAGTTCCTCAAAATTAATGGAAACGATCTGCTCCTCTGTTACTCCGTTTTCTTTCAGCCATTGCTGAAACTGTAGCAGAAGAGTAGACTTTCCGCAGCGCAAGATGCCCGTGACCACTTTAATCACCTGTTCCTCTTTCCAGCTGATCAACTGATCTAAATATTCTTTCCGTTGTACCACTGAAATCACCTCTTTATTTTAGTGTTCTCATTTTAGAACGGAATATACGCGTATTCAATATTTCGTTCCCATTTCGGAGCACAAATTGAACATTTTATATTTTTATTCCAATACAGGAATGTTATTTTACTTTTGAATTTCCATCATCTTTCTTCAATTCGTTTTGCTGTCATTCAAAAAGCTTCTTTCTGGTTTTCTGCTTGATCTTATATATTTCCAGTCTTATTAAAATCGGCAATCTATACGGTTTTTATTGACGAAACAGGAAATAGTGTTTATATTATAGGCAAATTCCAGACGCTGTATCTGGACTCTAAAAAGAGAGCAAAAAAATTCACTCAAAAAAAATATTTGCATAAAGAGAGCACGCAGGAATAGGCTGTCCGTTTTATTGGACACGCTATTCGATATAGTTATAGATGTAAAAATGTCAAAACTATATTTCTCAAGACATGTCATCCTTCACCGGACACAGCTCAAGATAGCGCCTATGTCCGACAACAGACTTTACAATATGATTAAGATCAACAGTGGATTTCTGGCGAAATAATGTGGTGTGGTAAAATGATGAAATACAGGACAAAAATAAAATGGATCTCTACAGCATCTGAAAAAATAAAACTCCTGATCCTTTATCCGTTAAAAAAAGAAAAACTCTGCCTCCGGACTGGTGTTCTCTGGATCCACGGCGGAGGATATATAACCGGTATGCCGGAAATGGCGCACTTTACCCGCGCGCGTGATCTTGTCATCAAATATGGCGCAGTGGTTATCTCACCCGGATATCGTCTGGCAGGAAAAGCACCCTATCCCGCCGCGCTGAAAGACTGCCATGCGGCGCTTCAGTATATGAAATTTCATGCTGAAGATCTTGGAATCCGTGACGACCAGATCATGGTAGGAGGGGAAAGTGCCGGAGGCGGACTGGCCGCGGCACTCTGTATGTATGAAAGGGATATTAGAGGTGTACGCATCGCTTACCAGATGCCACTGTATCCCATGATCGATGACAGGGATACAGAAACATCAAGGAACAATCATGCTCCTGTCTGGAATACCAGAAGAAATCACTACGGATGGCGCAGATACCTGCGCGGGATTGCAGGCCGGCCAGTGCCATGCTACGCCGCTCCAGCCCGCCGAAAGGACTATTCAGGTCTTCCTCCCGCATATACCTTTGTTTCTACCGCTGAACCTTTTCTCGCAGAAACAATAACTTATATCCAAAACCTGAAAGAGGCAGGGATAGAAGCTGAGATAGATGTATATCCCGGGCTGTTTCATGCCTTTGATATGCTTCTTCCTTTTTTAAAAGCAAGCAGGACTGCCGCATATCATTTCGACCGCCATTTTGCGTATGCCCAAAAAAATTATTTTGCCCCGCAGAATACACATTCAGTTAATAAATAACATCATCTTTCAGGCATTTCATATAAATTTTTATTTCGGATCTCTCCAGTATTTTTTCTTATCTTCCTCGGTAATCTTTCGCAGCACCCGGCAGGGATTACCTACGGCAACAACCCCGGAAGGAATATCTTTATTAACCACACTGCCGGCTCCGATTACCGTATCGCTTCCAATCGTTACTCCCGGAAGTACCGTGACC
>CALWBC010000357.1 GCA_944375755.1 uncultured Mediterraneibacter sp.
GTTGTAATCGGATAGAAAATAAAATATGAAAGACATTCAGAAAGGAATTCTGTTATGAAAAAGAAACAAAGTGTTGCTTATGGCGTAATCGGTCTTGGCCGTTTTGGAGAAGCGCTGGCGGTCATGCTGGCCAATTCGGGAAATGAAGTGATTGTCGTAGACCGGGATGAAAATAAAATCAAGGAGATGCGTCAGTATACGGAATATGCATTTGTGGCCGATAATCTGAGTACGGAAACACTGAAGGAAATCGGCATTCAGAACTGCGATGTGGTTATTATCTGTATCGGCGAGAAAGTAGATGTCAGTATATTAACTACCATGTCTGTAATTGAAATGGGCGTGCCGCGTGTTATCTCAAAGGCGCTCAGCGCCGAACAGGGAGCGGTTCTGAAAAAACTTGGCGCCGAAGTCGTCTATCCGGAACGGGATATGGCCATCCGTCTTGGGAAAAAACTTCTCTCCAGTAATTTCCTGGATTATGTTTCCCTGTTCAACAGCGTGGAAATCCGACAGATTCAGATTCCTGACAGCCTTGTCGGCTGCTGTGTTGAGGATACGGAGATCCGGCAGAAATATCATCTCAACATCATTGCGATCGAGAGCGGAGAAGAAACCAGTATCGAGGTCAGCCCTTCTTATCGCTTCAAAGAGAATGATATCATCGTTGTCATCGGAAAGATTGATAATATTGACGCATTTGAAAACGCATTATAAACTGTAACAGGAAGCGGGCTCTGGCCTGCGCTGAAATAAAAACAGAACAAAAGGGGGACCTTTCAGACCATGAATTATTTAAAAATGATTGACCATACACTTTTAAAGCCGGATGCGGATATCAGTCAGATTGAAACACTCTGCCGGGAAGCAGAACTTTACGGATTCTGTTCCGTCTGCGTAAATTCGTCGTTTGTATCCCGGTGCGCTTCGCTTCTGAAAGGGACCGGAGTGAAGGTGTGCACGGTCATCGGGTTCCCTCTCGGAGCGATGTCCACTGCGGGGAAGGCAGCCGAAGCTCTGGCAGCTGTCCGTGACGGAGCCGATGAACTGGACATGGTTATCCATGTCGGCATGGTCAAAAGCGGGGACTGGGATTACGTAAAGCACGATATAGAAGCGGTTGTTGAAGCAGCATCAGGAAAAGCGCTGGTGAAAGTGATCCTGGAAACCTGCCTGCTTACCGACGAGGAGAAGGTGCGGGCATGTCATGTGGCGAAAGAAGCCGGCGCGGACTTTGTCAAGACATCTACCGGTTTTTCCTGCGGAGGGGCAACGGTACATGATATTCGTCTGATGAGAGAGGCTGTGGGCCGGGAGATGGGAGTCAAAGCATCGGGCGGAATTCATTCACTGGAAGAAGTCAAATCCATGATTGAAGCGGGAGCCACCAGGATCGGAGCGAGCGCCGGGGTAAAGATCGCAGAAGAATTGAAAGCTTCCGTAGAAATGCCATGAGCGTTCTGACCGTTTTAATCATGATCCTTGCAGTGGCTGCAGCCGCTCTTCTTATCGAAATTCTGAGAGAACTTCACAGCTTGACTGTTACGCGCTATGAGGTGAAAAGCAAGAAATTAAACGGCATCAGACAGGAGGTGAAGATCGTTTTCCTGAGCGATCTTCACAACTGTCTCTATGGAGAAAAAAACAGCAGACTTCTTCAGACTGTCCGGGACGAGAAGCCGGACCTGATTCTGATCGGCGGTGATATGATGGTGGGCAAATTCGGAGTGCCACACGATATCGCTCTTGATTTCGTCCGGCAGCTTCCGGCACTTTGCCCTGTCATCTATTCCAACGGAAATCACGAGCAGCGCAGGAAAAGCGATCCTGAACTATATGGAAACATTCACGAAGAATACGAACAGGAACTGAGAAAAAGCGGTGTCAGATTCCTGGAAAATGACTCCTGCATCGTAGAATTTTCCGGGAAAAAGTTCAGGATCTGCGGCCTGGCTCTTGGAATGGAAACATACGCCAAATTTAAAAAGGCACCTGTCACATCCGGTATGATAAAGGACTGTTTTGGTTTTTCTCCTGCGGAAGATGCGAAAGCAGGGAACGGTTCACCGGAGTATGACTATTCCGTTCTTCTGGCGCATAATCCGACCTATACGGATGCATACCTTGGATGGGGGGCTGATCTGATCCTGTCGGGACATCTTCACGGCGGACTTGTACGTATTCCCGGTTTTGGCGGAATCATTACACCTCAGGGATTTCTGTTTCCGAAACATTCCGGAGAAATGAAGCGTCATGGCGAACAGACTGTGATTGTCAGCCGCGGGCTTGGCTCCCACACGCTGAATATACGTCTCTTTAATCTTCCGGAGGTCGTGACGGTTACACTGACAGGGGAAGCTGTAAAACCGGTAAAAAACGGGACGGCGCAGCAGATCTGAAGCATTCCGAAGGAGAAAAAAGGATTGTAAAAGAAGACGAATTCCCTTATAATGTATCTTTGGTACATTTTGTAATTGATTCAGGGAGTGCTCATGGGAATACCGGTTAAACTGGAAGTGTTTGAAGGACCGCTGGACCTTCTTCTTCATCTGATTGACAAAAACAAAATAGATATATATGACATACCGATTGTGGAGATCACGAATCAGTATATGGAGTATATCCGGAACATGCAGAGAGAAGATCTCAATATTATGAGTGAATTTCTTGTCATGGCAGCGACACTTCTGGATATCAAATGCAGAATGCTTCTTCCAAAAGAAGTTACGGAAGACGGCGAGGAAGAAGATCCCCGCCAGGAACTGGTCGAGCAGCTGCTTCAGTATAAGATGTACAAGTATATTTCCTATCAGCTCAAAGACCGGGAAACAGATGCGGACATGGTTATGTATAAGAATCCGACGATTCCGGAAGAAGTTGCGGAATACGTGGAGCCTGTCAATCTGGATGAACTGCTGGACGGACTTACACTCAGCAGGCTGAATGATATCTTTCAGGATGTGATGAAGCGTCAGACAGATAAAATCGATCCGGTCCGAAGTAAATTCGGAAAGATTGAGAAGGAGGAAGTTACTCTTTCAGACAAGTTTGCGTACATTCACAGTTACATGAAGGACCACTCACATTTCAGTTTCCGTCAGCTGCTGGAAAAGCAGCGCGGCAAGATGCATATCGTCGTTACATTTCTTGCCGTACTTGAGATGATGAAACTGGGAGAAATACGAGTTGTTCAGGAAGAAACGTGCGGTGAGATATTAATCGAAAGGACAGACAAAGGGAATGGAAATAGCGAAAGTACAGGCGGCGATTGAAGCCATTCTTTTTACAATGGGAGATTCCGTGGAACTTTCCCGTATCGCGGAGGCGGTAGGGCATGACGAAGAGACAACGAGAAAGATCATACATAACATGATGGACCGTTATGAGGAGGAAGACCGGGGAATCCGTATCATTGAGCTGGAGAATTCTTTCCAGTTCTGTACGAAAAAGGAGATGTATGAATATCTGATCCGCGTTGCAAAACAGCCGAAACGTTATGTACTCACGGACGTGCTGCTTGAAACACTCTCGATTATCGCATATAAACAGCCTGTCACGAAACTCGAGATTGAAAAGATCCGCGGCGTGAAATCAGATCACGCGGTCAACAAACTGGTGGAGTATGGTCTCGTGGAAGAAACCGGACGTCTGGATGCCCCGGGGCGGCCTCTGCTGTTTGGAACAACGGAAGAGTTCCTGCGCCGGTTCAGTGTTCACTCGCTGGATGATCTCCCGGTTCTTGATCAGGAACAGATCGAACATTTTAAAGAAGAAGCAGAAGATGAGGCGCAGATGAAGCTGGATATCTGATCTGTCGGAACAGGCATCCCCCGTTTCACTTCTATTCGTTCGTTTTCAGGCATAAGATCTAATTGAAGCAGATCTGCCGAGGTGCCTGAGATGTTGTATAAAAAAATGAAATCAGCAGGACTTATTTTTCTTGTTCTGACAGTTTCCTTTGTTATGGAACTGTATCCTCCGGCGGTTGTCTCTGCCGGAGATCTGTCCGTACCGGCATCTGCCCCGGACGAAAAAATGACTCCTTCTGACTTGTACGCCCGATACGCTGTCCTGATGGATGCGGATTCCGGGCGTGTTTTATTCTCCAAAAGCGGCAGAACAGAGGCTCCCATGGCGAGTACAACAAAGATTATGACCTGTATCCTTGCTCTGGAAAACGGAAACCCGGACGAGATTGTGACCGTCGGGACGGATGCCGCATCTCAGCCCGAGGTGAAACTGGGCATGCAGGAAGGACAGCGGTTCAACCTGAGAGATCTTCTATATTCACTGATGCTTGAATCTCACAATGATTCTGCTGTCGCAATCGCAGAACAGATCGGCGGAAGTACGGAAGATTTTGCCCTTATGATGAATGAAAAAGCGGCAGAGCTCGGCTGTAACTCCACTTATTTTATAACTCCGAACGGTCTGGACGCTCAGGATGAAACCGGCGTACATCATACCACAGCGGAGGACCTTGCCCGGATGATGCGTTACTGCATTATGCTTTCACCACAGAAAGACGCTTTTCTGGAAATCACCGGGACTCAGTCCTATGAATTTACCGATTTGGACGGAACCCATTCCTATTCCTGCACCAATCACAACACATTTCTGAAAATGATGGACGGCGCCTTAAGCGGCAAAACAGGATTTACCGCTGATGCCGGCTACTGCTATGTAGGTGCGCTCAGGAGAGATGAGCGGACATTTATCGTTGCTCTCCTGGCCTGCGGATGGCCCGGCAACAAAGGATACAAATGGTCGGATACCAGAAAACTGATGGAGTATGGAATCGAAAACTATCAATATCGCACCATAACTCCGGACATCCTGGAAAATCAGGCCTCCGGTCAGAAGGAGGAAGACAGGGACGGCATCAGTCAGACAGAAGGTATCCCCGTTAAAAATGGTTACACGGGCGGCTTCCCGTATCTCCGGTCTGTTACTGTCGCTCTGAACACGGAAGGAGAAGCGGTCAGAATACTGCTCAGAAACGATGAAGAAATTGAGACCGACCGTGATCTTCCGGATTCTCTTTTTGCACCGGTAGAGAAGGGAAAGCTTCTGGGAACAGTTACATACAGTATATCCGGAAGTCCGGTGGCTGAATATCAGATTACAGCGGGCAGCACGGTTTTCAAACGTACATTCAGGGTATGTCTGAATTACATCAGTGGTCAGTTTCTTTTTTAAAAATCAGCTGATTTTTAACATATAAGCGCAGAAATGTTAAAATAAATCAATACAACTGATTAATTTTGCCACTGGTAAGTATGTGATTCATATGGTAGTATATGTGAGAATAAAATAAAACAACCAAATTGATTTTATATAAGGAGAAAGACAGAAATGGAAAACTGGAAGAAATACGAAAAGACTTATTTTATGCCTCCTGAGCCATGTTATGACTGGGTGAAAAAAGATTCTATAGAAAAGGCGCCGATCTGGTGCAGCGTTGATTTGAGAGACGGCAATCAGGCTCTGATCGAACCGATGAGTCTGGATGAAAAGCTGGAATTCTTTCAGCTTCTGGTTGATATCGGATTTAAGGTGATCGAAGTCGGATTTCCCGCGGCGTCCGAGACAGAATATCAGTTTATGCGTACTCTGATCGAACAGAATATGATTCCCGATGACGTGACCGTACAGGTACTGACTCAGGCCCGTGAACATATTATCAAAAGAACATTTGAGGCGGTAAAAGGAGCACCGCATGCTATTATACATGTATACAATTCCACTTCCGTAGCACAGAGGGAGCAGGTGTTTAAAAAAGATAAAGAACAGATTAAACAGATCGCCATTGACGGCGCTGTTCTGCTCAAACAGCTCGCGGAAGAGACAAGTGGAAACTTTACATTCGAATACAGCCCGGAGAGTTTCCAGGGAACAGAAGTAGATTATGCTCTGGAAGTCTGCAATGCAGTGCTGGATGTATGGAAGCCCACAAAGGAAAATAAGGCAATTATCAATCTGCCGACTACTGTGGAAAATGCCATGCCTCATGTGTTTGCAAGCCAGGTAGAATATTTCAACAAGCACCTGCTTCACAGAGACAGCGTGATCCTTTCCCTTCATCCGCACAACGACCGCGGATCCGGCGTTAGTGACGCGGAACTCGGAATCCTCGCAGGGGCGGACAGAATCGAAGGCACTCTGTTCGGAAACGGCGAACGTACCGGAAACGTAGATATTATCACACTGGCAATGAACATGTTTTCCCAGGGCGTAAATCCGGAACTGGACTTTTCAAACATGAGTGAAATCTGTGAAGTTTATGAACGCGTGACCAGAATGAAGGTATCCCCGCGTCAGCCATATGCAGGCGAGCTTGTATTTACAGCATTTTCCGGTTCACATCAGGATGCCATCGCAAAGGGAATGGCGTGGAGAGAAGAGCACAATCCGGACAAATGGACCGTACCTTACCTTCCGATCGATCCCCAGGACGTGGGAAGAAGATACGATTCCGACGTCATCCGGATCAACAGCCAGTCCGGAAAAGGCGGCGTAAATTATATTCTGAAACAGAGTTTCGGAATCAGCCTGCCGGAGAAGATGAAAGAAGAAGTCGGATATCTCGTCAAAGACGTCTCAGACAAAGCGCATAAAGAGCTTACACCAGACTGGGTATATCATATCTTTGAAGACCACTATATCAATGCGAAACCTGTGTTCACTGTGGATGAATGCCACTTTAAACAGGAAGATGGAATTATAGCCGAAGCGACGATCCATCACAACGGCAATGACCTGAAGATCATGGGCGTAGGAAACGGACGCCTTGATGCTGTCAGCAATGCAATCAAACATTACTTCGATATCAGCTATGAACTGACGGTATATGAAGAGCACTCCCTGACCAGAGGATCCTCGTCCCGTGCAGTAGCCTATGTAGGTGTAATGTGTAACAAGAAACGCTACTGGGGCGTAGGAATTGATGCCGATATCATCAAGGCATCCATCGAAGCTCTTGTCGTAGCGGTAAATAAAATCAAAGAGATCTCCGAATCCCAGGCAGGAAAAGACGAGAGACTTCTTGAAATCACAAACTATATTTACGCAAATTATAAAGATGTAACACTGGATGACCTTTCCGAGAAATTCTTCCTGTCAAAACCTTATCTCTCAAAATATATCAAGGAGAAATCAGGCATGACATTCGGAGATATCCTGAAAAAAATCCGCATGAAAAAAGCCCGCGCCATGCTCAAGGGAAGCAGTGCAACCGTGGAGAGCATAGCGGAATCGGTTGGTTATCAGAATGTAGAGCACTTTAACAGAGTGTTTAAGAAAATGTATAATATCACACCTGTGCAGTATCGGAATCGAAAGTAAAATCTTGATTTTTCTGATACTTCCGGTTGGAGAAAAACATCCGGGAACTGCGGAATAGAAGTTCTGGAGAACGGATTCGATGGGAATGGATATCGTCTCCGGCTCCGCTCCAGGAACTAAGAAAAACTAAATG
>CALWBC010000358.1 GCA_944375755.1 uncultured Mediterraneibacter sp.
CACCCATCATAACATCCGTACATCCATCCCAAATTCTGGCAATCAGGAACAGAACTGACACAGCTCCGGCTGCAAGTCCGAATACATCTGTGTAGAAAATTGTCAGGTAGGAACTTACCATCGTCCATGACATCTGGGACGCAAAGTTACCCATACCGTAGGCTAAATACTGTTTTGGTCCAATTGAATAATTATTCATTTTTTCACCCTCGTATCTCTCTTAAACTCACATATTTGCAATTGTCTCATCAAAGTTAATATACTTCTTCATTTCCTCATCCAGCATATCCTTATTTGCAGTTAATTTCGGCACGCAAACCGTAATCATATTCTGGATCTCATTGTAGTGCTCATAGATTCCGATTGTGGTGTTTCTCGCACGTGCGATCTCTTTGTCTGACCACTCAACTTTCACCTTGTCTCCGTCTACTGAGAGATCTCCCCAGATACCGCAGATCGGGCATTCTACATGTGTTGTGCCGTTCATGCTCAGAAGCGGGTTATGGCAGACCGGACATACACCTTCGTCTCCTACCCATGTGTCCACCTCATCGTACGGCTTTCCAAGTGACTCTGCAACAGCTTTTCCAAGCTCTGCCGCCTGTGCCATCAGGTTCTTGTCAAGAAGCGGGCTTCCCGTTCTTCCCTGATCATAGGCATCGACATGTCCCACACACTTCATGCACAGGGAGAAATTAAACAGATCCAGCATCGGAAGCCCCAGGGATACCCAGTTGTGTGTCTGCGCGCCGCCCACGGAAATCATTCCGGTATAACGGTCTTTGAAGTAGCGTGGATCCAGCTCCGGTTTTCCTTCCGCTTTCCGTTTCTTGTTCACCTCAAGAAGCGCTGCTCTGTCATGAGAAGGTCCGAAACGGTCTACAAAGTTTTTGAACTGCCCTACGATTCCTACCGCATAAACAGGCGCTGCGATGATGATTCCGTCCGCCTCAAGGCATGCCTCTTCGAGGATATGATAATCATCTTTCATACAGCAGTGGATCTCCACCTCTCCCTTGTCTCTCATTCGGCTGCAGTAGTCGCATGCACGGCAGTGTCCGATGTCAAGACGTACCGTGTTAATGAACTGTACGTCTGCTCCGGCTTTCTTTGCTGCGAAGAGTGCTTCTTTCACCAGAATGTCACTTCTCTGGTTCATTCTTCCAAAAGAAATACCTAATACCTTCATTTTTATACCTCCATTTTTTCTTGATGTATACAGTCTAGTCTATTTTTCACAGTATGGCTTTCCCTGAATTTGCCTCTCGAGACATCAATAATTGGCTAAAAAAATTCTTCCAAAAACAAAAGGTCAAAAAACAGCACATGATTTTTGCTTTCTTTATTTCCTGTGCAAAATACACTGAACACAAAAAGCTGCCGAATCGGTTTCTGTTATTTTCACCAATTCGGCAGCTCTGTGTTCCATCAAAATGAATAATGATATTTGATTTCTATCAGCCGTATTTCCTGCTCCAGAAGCACATTTTCCAGTTCAAGGGTATGGTTGTCAATATGGACATTTGTTATCTCCATCGTGGGGATCGCACTCTCCCGCAGATAGATTTTCTCATCCTTTGCAGGGTTCTTCCCGTACCCCAGTTTCTTCCAGATATCCTGCACGCTTCCGTGTTCCTTGTTTACATAATGAATTTTAATAAGATAATCTCCGTCCCTTACATTATCAAGAACAAACTTCAGTTTCAGCGGCTTTTCATCTTCAATATAGTTTGAAATCTCATCTACTGTAATCTTATCCTCGTCTGTCGTCGCATATCTTCCGGACAGCTTTTTGAAGTTGTGGCACGCAATCACATACCGGTCTCTGTTGTTCGTGGTAATGATCGAATGACTGTCTTTATAGAGGATGCAGGGCTGCAGCTGCCTGACAAATGTAAAAGCATAGAAGGAAGGCTTACGGAAGCCATCCCTGGATATGATTCCTGAATCCCCGTTCAGCGGAGTATTCGCATCGTAGTAATCCGAATAACTGTCCAGGGCATGCCAGTATGACATAAGATCCACTTCCCCGCACATGTCAATGCAGTTTTTCAACACGTAGGCTCCCTGCTCACAGCTGTCATTAATCACATCCCTGTTGGATATCGTAAAGTTCCACTCGCTGATATTAAACTCTTTCGGATGGAAATCCGCTTCATCCATCGCCTCTTTCATAATCGCGATCTGATTTTTCATATAATCAGGGTCAATGGACTTTCTTCCAAAAAGCACGCCCTCTTCCTCGTACCCCGTATACTGATATGCATATACGGAGAAGAAATCCGGCTGAAGCGGTTTTTTCTTCCACTCGGGAAAGATCTTTCTGCATTCCAGCGTCTCATAACCGAGCACATATCCGGCACCGCCCACACGGATCTTTGAAGAGATTTCCTTCAGCGTCAGGTAGACCGAGCGGAACCGTCCGTAATATGATTCAAAATTTCTTCGCGTCTCACCCTCATGCAGGCTTTTGGAAAAGATGCTGTTCCTGTACTCAAAATACCAGTTTTCCATTTCTTCCACGCCATAGCGGTTTACAAGATGAAGTGTAAACTCCTTTATAACTTCCTCAAACTCTTCATCTGTAAAATCATCATCACTTGTGCTCTCTTTCAGATACCGCTCCGGCGTATACATGAAAATCGTCTGTTTGTACCCCAGTTCAAAATACGGACGCATATGATACTCCAGCAGGAAATCAATCACCTGATCCAGCTTGTGGAAATTGCAGGTTCCCTCACTGTAGCAGTGTTCTTTCGAAAAGATATCCCAGATCCGCACATATTCAATGCCCGTTTCCTTCTGAATATCAATCAGCTGCCTCTGCACATCCGAGTGAAGAACCGTGTATGCCTTGCCGACGCAGATTCCCCGGACACCGGGATTCGTATAACTGTCCGGCTGAGATGTGTCCGCATAGCAGATCACCTGGCCGTCCGCCTCCGGCCGATCCGTTCTGTCCCTGAACTTCAGATACTCCCGGATCAGGAGGCTTTCCTCCTCGCTGAGTTTTGCTGACTTCTCTTCCACATCCTTTGTGTCCTGCCGCTTCCTGTATTCACTGGGTGATTCCCCGTAAGATTCCTTGAACGCCTTCGTGAACGCAGAGGAAGTGGGGAACCCGTTATCCAGCGCAATCCGGGTCACATTCTTCTTACTGTACATCAGTTCATCCACTGCGTGGAAAAGCCGTACATTATTCAGATATTCCATAAAGGTAAGTCCCAGATGTTTTTTTATGTATTTTGACAGATAGGCAGTGGAAAGATACAGCCTGCCCGCCAGATCATTCAGACTGATCTGAGACTGATAGTTTGCCTGAATATAGCTCTGAATCTGCATGATACGAACTCTGTCCTGATCCCCCTCCAGATTCAGCCGCGTATCATCGG
>CALWBC010000359.1 GCA_944375755.1 uncultured Mediterraneibacter sp.
CTGAACCACGACCTGAATCTGATCAACAGATACCCCGAAGAGCCACTTCGCCTCAATAACTTCCAGTCCTTTGTTGACCATGGTCGAGGAATCGATTGTAATCTTCCTGCCCATCTCCCAGTTCGGATGCTTCAGGGCATCCTCCACCTGGATATTGACCAGTTCTTCTCTCTTCCTGCCGCGGAACGGGCCTCCCGATGCTGTCAGCAGAATCTTGTGAAGCGCCTTCCTCTGTCCGCCCTGCAGGGACTGGAAGATCGCACTGTGCTCGCTGTCCACCGGGAGAATGGATACATGATATTCTTCCGCAAGCGGCATGATAATATGCCCTGCTGTTACCAGTGTTTCCTTGTTGGCAAGAGCAATATCCTTGCCTGCTTTGATCGCCTCTATCGTGGGAAGAATCCCGATCATTCCCACAATGGCGGTCACGAGAATCTCCGCATCCGGCTGCGCCGCCACGGCGAGAAGTCCGTCCATGCCGGAACATACCTTTACATCCAGATCACGAATCCGGGTTTTCAGCTCGGAAGCCAGTTCTTCACTCCATACCGCCGCCAGTTTCGGGCGGAATTCCCGGATCTGCTTTTCCAGAAGATCGATATTCCTTCCCGCGGCAAGGGCTGTCACTTCCAGATCTTTATTCGTCCTTACGATTTCCAGCGTCTGGGTTCCGATAGAACCGGTAGACCCCAGTATAGCTATTTTCTTCATATGTGATACCTCATTTCTGTTTATCCGCACTCTCACCGGTACGATACACTAAAGCAGGACGGCGAGATAATAGATAATCGGCGCCGTGAAGATGACACTGTCAAACCGGTCCAGTATACCGCCGTGTCCCGGAATCAGCTTTCCGTAGTCTTTGATATTATGATAACGTTTAATGGCAGACGCAGCCAGATCGCCGATCTGGGAGATTGCTCCTCCGACCGCACCGATCACGGCAAATGACACCACATCAGCCCCGGCATTTCCCCAGTGATTGATTGCCAGGCCATACAGCACTCCGATCAGCGCCGCTCCCAGAATGCCGCCGATGCCGCCTTCCACGGATTTCTTCGGGCTTAATACAGGTGCCATCTTATGCTTTCCGATAAGCATTCCCACACAGTAGGCGCAGGTATCACAGCCCCAGGCACAGATAAACACAAGCCATACCGTGAACACACCGCCCGGCAGATTTCTCGTCTGATAGATATAGGAAAGCATCACCGCCACATAGAACACACCGAAAAACGCCGCGAAAATCTGCTGTGTATTGTATTTCGGATATCCGAAAACGAGCACTGCCATCATACAGATCAGACACCCCATAAACAGCAGCATGAACCAGGTGTTCTTCTCCCCGGGCAGACTGTTCTCAAAATAAATCAGAACATAATAGAGCACCGCGAAAATATATCCCACGATACCCGGCGGCTTTTTCTCGATTCCGAACACTTTATAGAGTTCCGTCATACCGATCAGACTGATCAGCAGGAGCACGCCGAAAAGCAGCTCTCTGCCTGTGATCACAGTCACCAGGGCAATGATCACTAATAGTATTCCGCTTAACAACCGCGTTTTAAACATGCTTAAGCCTCCTCTACTCCACCGAACCTTCTGTGCCTGTGGTTATACTCTTCAACCGCTTTGACCAACTCTTCTTTCGTAAAGTCCGGCCACGGCACATCCGTAAAATAAAATTCCGAGTAAGCGAGCTGCCAGAGCAGATAGTTGGACAGTCTCTGCTCGCCGCTTGTGCGGATCATCAGATCCGGATCCGGAATTCCATGTGTATCCAGATAAGATTCAAACACAGATTCATCGATCTCCTCTGACTTTAACTTTCCATCCTCGCAGTCCTTTGCCATCCTGCGGGCGGCACGGGTCAGCTCATCGCGGCTCCCGTAATTGAGGGCAATGGTAAAATTAAGGCCTCCGTTATTCACCGTAGCTGCCTCCAGCTCCCGGATTCTGCCCTTGATGTCCTCATCCAGAGGCTCAATATCCCCGATCACCCGGATTTTCATATCATTCTTCGCCGCCGTCTTGAGACAGGTCTTCATATAGTTTCGAAGCAGCTTCATCAGCGCTGCCACCTCACTGTCCGGACGGCTCCAGTTCTCCGTGGAAAAAGCATAAACGGTCAGATATTTGATTCCCATCCTCCATGCTTCCTCACAGATTCTCTCCACATTCTTGCTGCCCTGAGCATGTCCGTAATTTCTCGGCATTCCCTTTGCCTTTGCCCAGCGGCCGTTTCCATCCAATATAATCGCAATATGCTGCGGTACTTTCATTTTCTATTCCTCTCATACATCACTTTACACGCCGGAATCATGCATCTCCTCTGACGCGTACAAAGGGGGCTTAAATTCTAAAGCCCCCTTCTTGTCTCCGTGTAACAATTAAACAGTCATGATTTCTTTGGATTTTGCATCAACCATCTTGTCAATTTTCTCGATATATTTGTCTGTAATCTTCTGAAGCTCATCTTCCAGATCCTTGATTCCGTCCTCTGAAATCTCCGTTCCTTTCAGCTTCTTGAATGCCACATTTCCGTCACGTCTGATATTGCGGATCGCAACCTTCGCAGCCTCGCCTTTTTTCTTTACCTCTTTGGCAAGCTCTTTTCTCCGCTCTCCTGTCAGTTCCGGGAAAATCAGGCGGATGGATGTTCCATCGTTAGTCGGATTGATTTCGATATCAGATGTCAGGATCGCCTTCTCGATTGACTTTAACATGCTCTTCTCCCACGGCTGAATCTGAATCATACGAGCCTCCGGAACAGACACATTCGCTACCTGCTGAATCGGCGTCGGCGCTCCGTAATAATCAACTGTCAGCTTGTCCAGCACATGTGGGTTTGCACGTCCTGCGCGGATCGTCACCAGTTCACCGTCCAGATTATTGATTGTCTTCGTCATTTTTGCGTCATACGCTGCCACTTTTTCATTCATGCTGAAAAACCTCCTACACTGTTACTTTTGTTCCTGTAAAATGACCGCTCATGGTCTCAACGATGCTGTTCTCTTCATTAAGGCCAAATACAAGCATCGGCATTTTATTCTCAAGACAGAGGATCGATGCCGTCAGATCCACTGCCGCAAGTTTCTTGTCAATAACCTCCTGAATGGAGATCTCGTCATACTTCACCGCATCCGGATTCACCTTCGGATCGCTGTCATAGATACCGTCGATAGCTTTTGCCAGAAGCATGGCATCCGCCTCGATCTCAATCGCTCTGAGCACAGCTCCCGTATCCGTAGAAAAATACGGATGTCCCGTTCCTCCGGCAAAGAAGATCACCTTGCCTGAATTCAGCGCCTCCACTGCCGCATCCTTGGAAAACAGCGAGGTAAACGAGCCGCATACAAACGGTGTGAAAACTTCTGTCTTCATGCCAACATGGCGGAAAATATCTGATACGTAAATGCAGTTCATCACTGTGGCAAGCATGCCGATCTGATCCGCTTTCGTCCGGTCAATGGTCTCGCTTGTCCTGCCTCTCCAGAAATTGCCCCCACCGGTAACAATCGCAACCTGGATTCCATCGTCCACAAGCTTCTTTACCTGCTCTGCCACTCCGATGCAGGTCGCCTCGTCAAATCCGGTCTTCTTATCTCCCGCGAGCGCCTCTCCGCTCAGCTTCAGTAATACTCTTTTCATCATTCAATGCTCCTTTGATTTCTCTGCTAAATTGAAGTATAACATAAGTTTTCCATTTTGTCATGTATATATCCGGCTTCCCTCTCATCTGTTATTACAGTCAGGCGGTCTCCTGCCTGCAGCAGAGTTTTTCCTTTCGGTATCAGCTCTTTTCCGTCCCGCTCAAGCGCGACAAGAAGACAGTTTCCGGGCCAGTCGATCTCCATCACTTTTTTCCCTTCAAGAGCGGAACCTCCCATGATGACAAACTCGCTCAGCACCTTCTGGCCTCCCGCGGAAGTCTTCTCTTTCGCCTCTGTATTCTGACCTTCCAGTATCCGGTTTAACAGACTTTCATAGATCGGCTCTGACTTCAGAAGAGTCGCCGTAATATACGCCGCAACAGACACCACTGCCAGAGAAAGCATCTGGCTGACAGAGCCGGACATCTCAAACAGAAGAATAATCCCCGTAATCGGCGCCCGCACGATGGCGGTAAAATACCCTGCCATGGCAAGCAGTACAAAGTTATTAATATAGATCGGATCAAGGCCGAACAGTTCCACGCCGGCCATGGCAAAAATACCACCGATCAGGGCTCCCAGCACCAGCAGCGGGAAAAAGATTCCTCCCGGGGCACCGGAGCCAAAGCTCACCGCCGAAAAGAGAAACTTCATCACAAAGGTAAGCACTGCCGCTCCCAGCACCAGCCCTCCTCCGGTCAGATCCACAATCAGATCGCCTCCGCTCCCCAGAACGGAAGGCATCAGAACCGCCATCACACCAGCAGCCATAAACGCGATGATCAGCCGCCCTGTCTCGTTTAAAAATCCCGGTTTCTTATAGAGTTTCTGTGCCAGAAGCATCATTTTATTATAGAAAGCTCCCAGTACGCCAAGGATTACACCGAGAACAAGGAGCATCCAGTAATAGTTCTGCGGCAGCATATATTCCAGCTGAAACTGAAACACCGGATCCAGCCCCATGATATGGGAACATATGTAATCCGCAGTCACTGATGAAGTCATAACCGATACAAGAATACTGACGGAAAACCCCTTGTGAATCTCTTCGATGGAAAACATCATTCCCGCAAGCGGAGCATGAAACGCCGCCGCAAGTCCCGCGCTTGCCCCGCAGGTCATCAGATACCGTTCCTCCGTTCTGCCCCGGTCCAGAAGTCTCGCCACCCCCTGGCCGCTCATTGCCCCAAGCTGTATGGAGGGGCCTTCTCTGCCAAGAGAAAGGCCGCCCAGCAGACAGAGGAAACCTCCCGCGAATTTGGCCGGAAGCACCTTTTTCCAGTTCTGTTTCAGTTTTCCGAGCACTTCTCCTTCAACCTGAGGGATTCCACTGCCGGAGATCATCGGTTCCCACTTCACCAGACGCCCCACCAGAAGCGCCATCACAAGCAGAGCCGCAAACCAGAGCGCTGTGCGCAGCACGTCTCCCTTCATCCATCTCAGCACCGCATTCATCCACTGGCCTGCAAATGTCAGCGCAATGCGGTAAAACATAACCACCAGACCTGCCGAAGCCCCGACCAGAAGTCCTTCTCCGATCAGAATAACCGGCAGACGCTGAGCCCGTTTCATTGTCTGAGAGGTATTTTTTCTCATCGTTCCTTCCTTCTTTCTCAATCCATCCTGCCGGCAGTCTCCCGCAGGAGCAGCACCGAATCAGGATTTTCTTCTGTCCTCACCTGCGCCTGTTCCTCAAATCACATTCAGCACAACATGGAAAAAAGAACCGTAATCAGTCCGCAGATTCCGATCGCCAGTCCGCTCATCGCGCCCTCTACCTCTCCCAGCTCAATGGCTTTGGATGTGCCCACCGCATGGCTTGAGGCTCCAATGGCAAGCCCTGCCGCTACAGGATCCGAGATATGAAAGATCCGAATCAGAAGGGGCGCGAAGATTCCGCCCAGAATGCCGGTAAAAATCACGGCGACAACTGTAATCGGCACCACTCCGCCCGCCGGTTCCGCAATGCTTACCGCGATCGGCGTGGTAACTGATTTCGGGAGCAGGGATGCTGTTATGCTCTCATCCAGACCGAACAGCCGGCACAGAAGCCAGACACTTCCCATGGACGCCGCAGATCCTGCCCCACAGCCGACCACAATAGGGAGCCAGTACTGTTTCAGAATATCGATCTTTGTATAGATCGCCACGGCCAGACAGGCTGTAGCCGGGGCCAGAAACATATTGATGATCTCTCCGCCCACGTTGTACGACTCATATGGGATTCTGAAAATAAGAAGCACGGCCACGATCAGGACAATGGCAATAATCAGCGGATTACAGACCGGGGATTTCAGCTTTCGGTTCAGCTTCACCCCCACTCCGAATGCCGCAACACTAAGTGCGATGCCAAAATAGGGAGATGTAAAAAGTTCTTCCATTACTTTTTCCTCCTGTTCATCAGTCTGACTGTAAATTTTACACAAAATGCCGTTACCGCAAACGTAATCACCGTGGATATCACACAGATAATCACCAGCTGCACAGCCGCTGTCTTCAGTATATCAAAATAATTGATGATACTCACCCCTGCCGGCACAAAGAAAAACGCCATATTTTCCATCAGAAAGTCCGCCTTTTCCTGAATATGCTCCACTTTCAGGAATCCGGTCAGCAGACAGATCAGCAGAAGTCCCATCCCGATCACGCTCGCAGGAAACGAAAACGGCAGGGCGGATTCTATCAGCTCACTGATCCAGCACACGGCAAACAGAATTCCAATCTGTTTAATAATCTTCATAAAACACATTTCCTCTCTTCCCGTAACAATATCCTTAATAAGATACCACTCCGATATTTATACTGTCAATGCAAGAAAAAGTATTGACATTTTTTTGACAATGCATTATGATACAAGCAACTTCACACTTTAAACAACTAAAATTTTACAGTGTGAAGTTGTTCTTTTGCGGAACACCGCTGATTCACATTACATTATCAGGCATATTGGAGGGAATTCATATGATTATCGTATTGAAGCCAAATACAAACGAAGAAAATATTTCCCGCGTGGAAGCTCAGGTCAAATCCAGAGGACTGGATACTCATGTCGTACGCGGTACGGAAATGACAATTATCGGATGCATCGGAGACACCACACTGATCGACCCCCGTCTCTTCGAGGTAGATGACTGCGTGGACAAAGTCATGCACGTTCAGGAACCTTACAAGCTTGCGAACCGCGCATTCCATCCGGAAGACTCTGTCATCGATGTGTCCGGAGTAAAAATCGGCGGAGGACACCTGGGACTGATCGCCGGCCCCTGTTCTGTAGAATCTTACGAACAGGTACTTGAAATCGCGAAGTCGGCAAAAGCTTCCGGGGCCAATCTCCTGAGAGGTGGTGCTTTCAAGCCCAGAACAAGCCCGTACTCCTTCCAGGGTCTGGGTGTGGAAGGACTGGATATCCTCTGCGCGGTCAGAGAAGAAGTCGGACTTCCCATTGTAACGGAATTAATGTCCCCGCAGTATCTGGATCTCTTCAACGAGAAGGTGGATCTGATTCAGATCGGAGCCCGCAACATGCAGAACTTCGATCTTCTCAAAGAGCTGGGACAGCTGAACCGTCCGATCCTTCTCAAGCGCGGACTCTGCGCCACATACGAAGAATGGATCATGTCCGCGGAATACATCATGGCATCCGGAAACGAAAATGTAATTCTCTGCGAGCGCGGAATCCGTACCTTTGAGACATACACAAGAAACACACTGGATCTCCAGAGCGTTCCTGTCCTTCACAAAAAGACGCACCTTCCGGTCGTGATCGATCCGAGCCACGCCGGAGGAAAATGGTGGCTGGTAGAACCCATGGCAAAAGCCGCTGTCGCAGCCGGTGCTGACGGTCTTATGGTAGAAGTCCACAATGATCCCGAGTGTGCGCTCTGCGATGGCGCTCAGTCCCTCAAACCCGCAAAATACGATGAGCTGATCCGCCAGGTAAAACAGATCGCCGAAGTTGTAGGAAAAATACTGTAGGGAAATACGCTCGAACACGAACAAAATTTTAAGGAGATTTTCAAATGCAGCTGACAGTAAATCTGGGCGAAAACACTTACCCTGTTTATATAGAAAAGGGCATTTTAAAAAACGCGGGCAGTTATATCCGGAACCTATTTAAAGGCCGGAAAATCATGGTCATCTCGGATGACAATGTATTTCCGCTGTACGGACAGTGTCTCCTGGATTCCCTGAAGGATTACGACTGCCACACTCTCGTCCTCCCTCACGGAGAACCCACCAAAAGCTTTAAGACACTCCCCGCCGTCTACACCTCCCTGCTTGACGCCGGAATTTCCCGGAGCGATCTGGTCATCGCCCTGGGAGGGGGCGTCATCGGCGACCTGGCCGGCTTCGCGGCAGCCAGCTACCTGCGGGGTGTAAAACTTGTACAGATCCCCACCTCTCTGCTGGCCCAGGTGGACTCCTCCGTGGGCGGTAAAGTAGCGGTAGATCTTCCCCAGGGCAAGAACCTGGTGGGCGCCTTCTACCACCCGAAAATGGTTCTCATCGATCCCGATGTTCTGGACACTCTGCCGCCCCATTTTATCAGCGACGGCATGGGGGAAGTAATCAAATACGGATGCATCAAAGACCGGGCTCTCTTTGACCGGCTCTGCTCCCGCAGTTCCTTCGAGGATCTGAAACCAGAGCTGACGGAAATCATCGCCCGGTGTGTGGATATCAAACGGATCGTTGTCGAGGCAGATCAGTTTGACACCGGCGAACGCATGCTGCTCAATTTCGGACATACTCTCGCACATACAATTGAACAGCACTACCACTATAAACGAGAGAGCCATGGTGAAGCCGTGGGAATCGGAATGTATCAGATCACCAGACTTGCGGAAGAAAAAGGGCTGTCACCCGCCGGCTGCGCAGACCGGATCAGAAAAGCGCTTGACATCTACGGGCTGCCCCACGAATGCGGGCTGCACCTTTCCGACCTGACAGGCGCAGTCGCGCTGGATAAAAAGAACCTGAACGGACACCTGAATGTGGTGCTGTTAAAAGAGATCGGGGAAAGCTATGTGTATCCGACAGATGGCTCATTCTTTGCGGAGGAGAAGGATGTGTAAATTCTGATTTTTCTGATCGGGAACATTCGAGCAGGAGCGATAATAGCTAAACGGAAGGCGCCGGAAAAGAAGAGACTGTAACGCCA
>CALWBC010000360.1 GCA_944375755.1 uncultured Mediterraneibacter sp.
AATATTCTTTCGTTACGTTTCTTAATTCACTCATCTGTGCCTACTAATTATTCGTACTCTTATCACTGTCGGCTGGTCAATACGGTCTAATACTCAAGTAATTCCATATATTTCATGTATTTTACGACCATAAGCGCAATCTTGAATGTAATCGCATCCTCGAACACGCGAAGATCCAGCCCGGTACTTTTCTGAAGCTTGTCCAGCCTGTATACAAGAGTATTTCTGTGAATATAAAGCTGCCTGGACGTTTCTGACACATTGAGACTGTTCTCAAAGAATTTATTGATCGTCGTCAATGTCTCCTCATCAAAATCGTCCGGAGATTTCCCCTCGAAAATCTCTTTGATAAACATCTTGCACAGCGGGATCGGCAGCTGATAGATCAGTCTTCCGATTCCAAGCGTTGTAAACGCCACGATATCCTTCTCGTCATAGAAGATCTTTCCCACATCAAGGGCAAGCTTGGCTTCCTTGTATGACTTGGATACTTCCTTGATATCGTTGACGATGGTTCCGTAAGCAATGCGGATGCGCTCCTCGTCTCCCTCACTGTGAAGCGTATCCAGCATTTCCTTCGCCATCTTCTCAAGTTCCTTGTTTCCGTCCTTCTCGGAAAGCTCCTTGACAACGATAATATTTTTCTCATCCACTGCCGTGATGAAATCTTTGGATTTTCCTCCCAGCAGGCTTCTTACATTTTCAAGCGCAGCGTTATCTTTTTCGTGCGATGTCTCAATAATAAAGATAACACGTTTTACTTCCGTGTCAATATGTAATTTTTTCGCTCGGTTATAAATATCCACCAGAAGCAGGTTGTCCAGGAGAAGATTTTTAATGAAATTATCCTTGTCAAACCGCTCCTTATAAGCGACTAAAAGACTCTGAATCTGAAATGCGGCGATCTTGCCCAGCATGTAGACATCTTCGCTGTCTCCATCTGCAAGAAGCACGTACTCCAGTCTCTGTTCATCGAAGATCTTAAAAAACTGGCAGCCCTGGATCACCTGGCTGTCCGCCGGTGATTCCACAAAAGAAAGCACCGCATCACTGCAGTCCTGTACGCTGTCAAATGTAGCTGCGAGTTCCTTTCCTTCCGTGTCCAGCACGCAGAAGTCAACTCTTGAAATCGCCTTTAAGCCCTCGATGGTGTTTTGCAGTATCTGATTCGATATCATGTTTTCCCTCCACTCTTCCGATTCGCCGATGTACACTTTTCACAAATTTTAAGCAAAAAAAAATATACAATTCACATATTCATGTATTATATTAATGCAAAACAGCAAAAAAAGAAAGAGGAAATCCATTTATTTTATGCATTTCCTCAAAACTTTTACAAAAAATTCATATTTTCAAACATAGACATTGTTCACAAAAGAAGTTTTTCCCTCTTCCGTCTCTCAGTCTTCCCGCTGCTGCTTCTCCACTCTCCTTCGGAACATGGTCTTCCGGAAGAAATGACGGATCTGACGGAAAATTTTTCTCTCGTCATAACTTCTGGCAAGGAAATCCCCGCACCCGAACCATACTTTCACGTTCAGAAGCGGCCGGTTTCTTTCTATAAAATGTTCCTGATAAGGGGAAGACAGGACGGAAAGGATACAGTCTGTCTCCGTTCCGTTGATGTAATTGACCACGCTCTCCTCCCGGCTGCCATCCGGTTCAAGAACAGCGTCCCCGCTCAGACGGATTCCCCTGTTGTAATGGCGGATAGCTTCCTCCACGCGGGCGAGCTCCTCTTCCTTCTCGGCCAGAATAAACACTTTCTTCTGATTTTTCTGCAGATATTTCATAAAAAGCTTCAGAAACGTCCGGTTCTGGGTCTCTTTCAGCTTTATCCTGTCGCTTATTTCCGCTGCCTCCAGGATCTCCGCGTCCCCCGGAAGAACGAGCTTGAGCTCTGCCGTATCTTTCTTCCACGTTTCATCATCCTGCCCGTTCATCAGTGTATCCATTGACAGGATCTCGATTGTATCAACTGAGTCGTTCTCCATGAATCCCATGGCTTCCAGCATTGCTTCCTTTGCTGTCGGACAGTCCATGTCGATGCCCAGAATATTAATTCTATCTTCCATAACCACATCACCTGTACCATCGGTGTAAAAGGGGACGTACAGGCATATGTCCTGTAAGTTCTCCTCAGCTGTACAATTTTATCAAAAATGTTCCCCCTTGTAAAGTTTTTACTGTCAGTTCTGCATCTTTTCTGTCCGTACCGCCGATTTTACTTCTGATTTCTTTTCTTTTTCGTCACCATCCCGCCGATTCTTCCGGTTTCCTTAGAGGTCAGGGACTTCCACCCCTGGGTGAGCACCCGATCCAGCAGCCCCAGTTCCTCCGCCACTTCGTATTTCAGCTTTTCTTCCGGTTCCAGATGATTCAGGTCTATTTTCTTTTCCTTTTTCCCTGCCATGAATATCCCTCTTTTCTGTTTTCTTCAGAGTATATCCGAAAAAGGAGAGAATATTCACTTCCGGCATGTTACAGCGGTTTGTCAGGAATGATAATCGCTGCTATAATGTACGCCAGTATTCCGCTGCCCGTGCATCCGAAAAGCACGAACAGAAGACGGATCAGCGTGGGGTCAATGTTAAAATACTCTCCGATGCCGCCGCACACTCCGCACAGCATCCTGCTCTCTCTTGAACGATATAATCTTTTTTCCGGCATAAAACACAACTCCTCTCTGCCATTATTACTGTTCAAACAAAATCTCAATTCTGCCTGCTCTGCACTCTGTCTTAATCAGACAGCTGCTTCCATTGTCTATTGCCATGTTATGCCCCAGTCCGCCGTATATTTCCGAACCGATCACAACTTCTCCGGCACTGGAGGATATCTCATAATTGTAGGCATCACTTCCTCCGGCAGCGGTGTAGAGAATCTCGCCCACCGCGCAGTCCAGATCCGCCTCATCTGTCACTTCGCCCTGAAGCGTAATCTGCCCCGCACGGCAGTCGGCTTCCAGTTTCTCCGCGAAGAACTGATTCAGTACGATCTGGCCTGCCCCCGCTTCCGCCGAAAGTTCTTCAGCGGCAATGCCATCCGCTTCTATCATACCGGCTCCCAGGTCCATGGACACCTTTTCAAATGACGTCCCCCGCGGAATACTGATATAAAGAATCCCTACGTCATTCAGATTTTTGTGATGCTCCATCTCGATGCGGAGCTCATCGTTATCTTCCTCCACGCTCAGAATATCTCTGAGATCCGAGCGCATATATCTGGTATCCACCAGAATCCTGCTTCCTTCATAATTTTCTATGCTGACCGCAGCCCCTCCGATATCCAGTTTCATGTTCGGCAGTACATCATAGGAAAAAACGGTATCACCGTTTTCTTCCCCGGGAATATAATTTTCCGCGGCATCACCGCCATCCTCCGTAATATCCGGCAGATCTTCCGTCTGTCCGCCGTCTGTAAACCTGGATCCGTCCGACGCGATCCCCATAATGTCATCTTCCCAGAAATCCGCGATCCTGCTGCCTTCCCGCTCCCGCAGCGCGGCGAATCCTCCGGTCACCATTCCGGCCACAATCATAAAAATACCGGTCGCGGCAAGCACCGCGCAGATCAACCAGAATACTTTCCATCTCTTACTCACCGCCTACACCGCCTTTCCATAAAACGGCCGTCTGCACAGCTCCACAAAACCTCTGAGCATGGCCGGATAGACCAGAATACACAGTTTCACGCTTCCAACCGCCGCAATCAGCCCAAGTACAAAGAGCAGGATTCCCGCTCCCATGACAATCAGTCCGCCCGGCGGTATAACCAGAAGGGCAATCCCGGTTGTCACCACAAAGATTCCGCCGATCATTACCGCAGCCGAAATGATCACCAGCAGCGCGAAAATTCCAACCGCCGCAGCTGCCAGTCCAAGCACCACACAGATAACAGCCAGTGAAACCGGCCAGACCGCAATCGCAATCAGAGCAATCAGCAGCAGCTTCAGCTTTCCGCTGGTCCACGGAGCCCTTCTTCCGCTTTGTTTAGCACGTCCTGCTCCGTCAGGATCCGTCCCGCTTTCTGACGATTTTCTTCCATATGTTTCCATGTAATCCTTTTTCTCAAAATCCGACTCGTTGAATTCTCTTCCGTAGTAATCTGCCTTGATGGATTCCGCCACTTTCTCCGGACTGCCCAGTTCCCTGATTACTCCGGCTTCATTTTCAACACCGGCATCTTCAAAATAATCTGCATAATACTGAACCGCAGCCTGCCGCTCTTCCTCCGGCAGTTCCCGGAGCAGCTTCTCAAGTTCAGCCAAATATTCTTCACGGCTCATGCAGTTACACCTCCCTCAAATATCGCGTTAATCTTTCGGATATAAATCTTCCATTCGGACTTATACAGATTCAGCTGCGCCATTCCTCTGGCCGTCACTTTATAATATCTCCTGTTCCTTCCGTCAAACTGCCGGTCGTATACTTCCAGACAGTCGTCCTTCTGCAGGCGGCGCAGCACCGGATATAACGTAGATTCCGACACATCAATTACCTTCCGCACATCCTGCGTGATCTTGTATCCGTATGTCCCTTCTTCTTCCCTCGAGACAACGGCGAGTACGATCGCATCCAGGAGTGCCGCGCCTGTATTAAATACCATGCGATCACCCTTTCTGTTATATCTTTTCCTATATTATATTTTGTATAATATATATTGTCAATATAATATTACTTAAGTTATATTTAGAAGCTTCTTAAGAAATTCTAAAGCCAGCCAAAAAGAAAGCAGAAAAAAAGAGCGAAGTACAGTTTCACGCACTCCGCTCTTTTTCTCCTGCTTTTTCCAGTTGTTTTTCAGCCGCTCTTTCGCTGCTTTTCTTTTTACTGCTTTTGTCTGTCCGATTTATTTATCCTGACCGAGCTCTTAGAACAGCTGGTCAAAACGCTCCATCGCTTCTTTCGTCTTCTCATGTGTTCCAAATGATGTCAGACGGAAATAATTCTTTCCGTTCACGCCGAATCCGGCTCCCGGAGTTCCCACTACCTGAATCTTCTCAAGCAGGTAGTCGAACAGCTCCCATGACTCCATTCCGTTCGGGCACTTGAACCAGATGTACGGAGAGTTCACACCGCCTGTGAATGAGATATTTTTCTTTCTGAGTGTATCGGCAATGACACGGGCATTTTCCATATAGTAAGAAATATTTTCCATACACTCGTTCATGCCCTGCTCTGTAAATACCT
>CALWBC010000361.1 GCA_944375755.1 uncultured Mediterraneibacter sp.
GGGATATAAAGCGATTTTTGTAATGCCGGAGACGATGAGCATTGAGAGGCGCAAGCTGCTGGCCGGCTACGGTGCTGAAATTGTTCTGACAGAAGGAGCAAAGGGAATGAAGGGTGCGATCGAGAAAGCAGAACAGCTGGCGGATGAGACCGAGAATGCGGTTGTTCTTGGACAGTTTACAAATGCGGCGAATCCGCAGGCGCATTACCGCACAACAGGCCCGGAGATCTGGGATGATACGGAGGGAACCGTGGACGTCTTTATCGCAGGTGCCGGGACAGGCGGAACTCTGACCGGTACCGGAAGATATCTGAAAGAGAAAAATCCTGCGATCCGCGTGATTGCCATCGAACCGTCCGGATCACCTGTGCTCTCGGGAGGAAAACCCGGCCCTCACGGTCTTCAGGGAATCGGAGCCGGATTTGTGCCTGATATACTTGATACCGGCATCTATGACGAAGTCCGTCAGGTAAAGGAAGAGGAAGCATACGCAGCGGCAAGGCTGCTCGCCGCGCGGGAGGGCGTACTTGTTGGCATCACATCCGGTGCAGCTCTTCATACAGCGCTGCTGGAAGCACAGAAGCCGGAGAATGAAGGAAAAACAATTGTGGCTCTGCTTCCGGATACGGGAGAGAGGTATCTGTCAACTCCGTTGTTTAATTAGATAATTTTTGCAAAATTGCAAGGCTTTTTTTGTGCAAAACACTGTTTTCTTTAAGAAACAGCGATTGAAAATCAGTGTAATGTGTTATATACTTGTAAAAGAATCACAAAGTCAAAGGAGGACATATAGAAATGAAAGAATTTAAATATGTGATCACAGATCCGGAAGGAATTCACGCAAGACCGGCGGGTATCCTTGTAAAACAGGCAGCAGGATATCAGTCAGCGGTTAAGATCGCCAAAGGTGAGAAGAGCGCGGATGCGAAGAGAATTTTCGGAGTTATGGGTCTCGGAGTAAAAACAGGTGAGGAAGTTACGATCACTGTTGAAGGAGCGGACGAGGATAAGGCAGCAGCAGAGTTAGAGGCATTTTTCAAGGAGAATTTATAAATCAGGTAAGGAGAATTTATAAATCATGATAACGATTAGCGGTAAAAGTGTTTTCGGCGGAGTTGCCATCGGAAAGCTTCTTTTCTATAAAAGAAGTGAGAAGGTGATCAAACGAACTCACGTCGATGATGTGGATGCCGAGTGGAAGAGATTCCAGGAGGCAAAGGATACTGCGGTATCCCAGTTGAAAGGACTGTATGAGAAAGCCCTTGAAGATGTTGGAGAGGCAAACGCGATGATTTTTGAGATTCATCAGATGATGCTTGAAGATCTCGATTACCTCGAGTCAATTGAAAATATTATCCGCTCACAGGAGGTAAATGCCGAATATGCAGTTGCCACTACGGCGGACAACTTCTCAAAGATGTTTGCAGCTATGGACGATGCGTATATGCAGGGAAGGGCTGCGGATGTCAAGGATGTTTCCGAGCGTGTGCTTGATATTCTGTGCGGCGTAGATACCGGTCTCAAGGAGATGACGGAGCCTTGTATCATCGCTGCGGACGACCTGGCGCCGAGTGAAACCGTTCAGCTTGACAAGAGCAAAGTGCTTGGTTTCGCTACGATGTACGGATCATCCAATTCACATACGGCAATCCTGGCCCGTACCATGAACATTCCGGCGGTGATCGGACTTGGTACAGAGCTTCTTCCGGAATATAATGGAAAAATGGCTGCAATCGACGGCTTTACCGGAACGCTTTACATTGATCCGGATGAAGAGACAATGAAAGAGATGCAGGACAAACGCGCGAAAGATCTGGAACAGAAAGCGCTTCTGGATCAGCTCAAGGGCAAGGAAAATGTAACAAAGAGCGGACAGAAGATCAATGTGTACGCGAATATCGGAAATGTATCCGATCTCGGTGCTGTGATCAAAAACGATGCAGGCGGAATCGGCCTGTTCCGAAGCGAGTTCCTCTATCTTGAGAACACGGATTTCCCGACAGAGGAGCAGCAGTTCGCAGTATATAAACAGGTGGCGGAAAGCATGGCCGGAAAGAAGGTTATCATCCGTACGCTTGATATCGGAGCTGACAAGCAGGTAGATTATTTCGGCCTGGATAAAGAAGACAATCCGGCGCTCGGTTACCGTGCGATTCGTATCTGTCTTACAAGACCGGAGATCTTTAAGACACAGCTCCGTGCTCTTTACCGCGCGGCGATGTTCGGAAACATTTCCATTATGTTCCCGATGATTATTTCTGTAAATGAAGTGCGCAGGATTAAGGAGATTATAGCAGAAGTCAAGGAAGAACTTAAAAATGAAGGAATTCCGTATAAAGAAGATGTGGAACTTGGTATCATGATTGAGACACCGGCAGCTGTTATGGTCAGCCGTGATCTCGCGAAAGAGGTTGACTTCTTCAGTGTCGGAACCAACGACCTTACTCAGTATACACTGGCAATCGACCGTCAGAACGCAAAACTGGATGCGTTCTATGACCCGCACCATCCGGCTGTGCTCGCCATGATCAAGATGGCGGCTGAAAGCGCACACGCTGAGGGTGCCTGGATCGGAATCTGCGGCGAGCTCGGAGCAGATCTGGAGCTTACGGAAGAATTCCTCAAGATGGGACTGGACGAGCTGTCCGTATCACCGGCCATGGTGCTTCCTCTGAGAAAGAAAATCAGAGAGTGTGAGTAGGAAAAGAAAATTGATTATTTTTAAGCGGTAAGCCTGAAGAGGGCTGATATTGCCGGGGTGGAAAAGGATACAGGAGATCAGATGATTTCCCGTACCGGATCTGCCCCGGCTTTTTATTTTAACAGCCTTTCCCGGCCTCTTGTCAAAATCTGTCAGATGTGTTATCCTGAAAACAGAACAAATGTTCGGTTTTTTGGAGGAGCGACATGAATGACAGAATTCAGAATGAAATGACGATGTACGAGAAACTGTCTGTCCTGTCGGACGCCGCAAAGTATGACGTGGCATGCACATCCAGCGGCGTGGACAGGAAGGGGGACGGCACAGGGATGGGAAACTGCAGCAAAGCGGGGATCTGCCACAGTTTTTCGTCAGATGGAAGATGCATTTCCCTTTTAAAGATTCTATTCACAAACGAGTGTATTTTCGACTGCAGGTATTGTGTGAACCGTTCGTCAAATGATGTGGTCAGAACTTCATTTACTCCGGAAGAAGTGTGTACTCTGACAATGGAATTTTACAGAAGAAATTATATCGAAGGGCTGTTCCTGAGTTCGGGGATTCTGAAAAGCCCGGATTATACGATGGAACTGATCTATGCCACTTTATATCGTCTGCGGCATGTCTGCAATTTTCAGGGATATGTACACGTGAAGGCGATTCCCGGAGCCGACCCGGCACTGATCGAAAAAACAGGGTTTCTTGCGGACAGGATGAGTGTAAATATTGAACTGCCGACTGCGGAGAGTCTTCGCCTTCTGGCGCCCCATAAGTCCCGGAAGAACATTCTTACGCCGATGAGATATGTTCAGCAGAGGCGGGAACAGAACAGGCAGGAAATTACGCTGTATCGCCATTCGCCAAGTTTTGTCCCCGCAGGACAGAGTACACAGATGATTATAGGTGCCACCCCTGAGACGGATTATCAGATTCTTTACGTGGCTGAATCTCTCTATAAGAAATTTGATCTGAAACGGGTGTTTTACTCTGCCTTTGTACCGGTGAATTCGGATAAGGCGCTTCCTGCGCCCCAGGATTACAAGCCGCCTTTGCTGCGGGAACACAGACTGTATCAGGCAGACTGGCTTCTCCGATATTATCATTTTGAGGCGGATGAACTGCTGGATGAAGAGCATCCGAATTTCAATCCCTTTCTTGATCCGAAGTGCTGCTGGGCACTCCGCCATCTGGAACAGTTTCCCGTGGAGGTCACACGGGCGGATTACCACATACTCCTGAGGGTTCCCGGGATCGGATGCAAGTCGGCGGGGCGGATCGTGAAAGCGAGAAGACTTGGAAGTCTCTC
>CALWBC010000362.1 GCA_944375755.1 uncultured Mediterraneibacter sp.
CATGGTTCAGCAAGATGACAGCGGTACGCGATGACCTGATCGCAAACAATAACCCGCTCAACTGGATTCCGGAACGCATCGGAAAAGGACGTTTCGGCGACTGGATCGAGAATGTTCAGGACTGGGGCATCAGCCGTAACCGTTACTGGGGAACTCCGCTCAATATCTGGGAGTGCGAGTGCGGCCATATGCATTCCATCGGAAGCATCGAGGAACTGAAAAGCATGTCCGACAACTGCCCGGACGACATTGAACTCCACCGCCCGTATATTGATGCGGTGACCATCAAGTGTCCGAAGTGCGGCAAAGAGATGCACCGTGTACCGGAAGTAATTGACTGCTGGTTTGACAGCGGTTCCATGCCGTTCGCGCAGCATCACTATCCGTTTGAGAATAAGGAGCTCTTTGAAGAACAGTTCCCGGCGGACTTCATCTCCGAGGCGGTTGACCAGACCAGAGGATGGTTCTACTCCCTGCTGGCGATCTCCACACTGATCTTTAACAAAGCGCCTTACAAGAACGTTATTGTCCTCGGACACGTTCAGGATGAGAACGGGCAGAAGATGAGCAAGTCCAAGGGAAATGCGGTGGATCCGTTCGATGCTCTTGAGAAATACGGAGCAGACGCCATCCGCTGGTACTTCTACATCAACAGCGCTCCGTGGCTCCCGAACCGTTTCCATGGCAAAGCCGTGACAGAAGGTCAGAGAAAATTCATGGGAACATTGTGGAATACTTATGCCTTCTTTGTTCTCTACGCGAATATTGACAATTTTGACGCGACAAAATATACACTGGAGTATGACAAACTTTCCGTAATGGATAAATGGCTGCTCTCCAAGATGAATACCATGGTAAAATCCGTGGACGACAATCTCGCCAACTACAGGATTCCGGAAGCTGCCCGTGCTCTTCAGGAATTTGTAGACGACATGACCAACTGGTATGTAACAAGAAGCCGTGAACGTTTCTGGGCAAAAGCAATGGAGCAGGATAAGATCAATGCATACATGACACTGTATACAGCTCTTGTTACGGTATCCAAGGCAGCAGCGCCGATGATTCCGTTCATGACAGAAGAAATCTACCAGAATCTTGTGCGCAGCATTGACAAGGATGCTCCGGAAAGTATCCATCTGTGCATGTTCCCGGAAGTGGATGAATCTCAGATTGACGCGGAGCTGGAGAAGAACATGGACAATGTTCTCAAACTGGTTGTCATGGGACGTGCCTGCAGAAATGCTTCCAATATCAAGAACAGTCAGCCGATCGGCCAGATGTTTGTAAAAGCCGGATTTGACCTGCCGGAATTCTATCAGGAGATTGTTGCGGACGAGCTGAATGTGAAGAATGTTAAATTTACGGACGATGTGAGAGACTTTACTTCATATAATTTTAAACCGCAGTTAAAGACAGTCGGCCCGAAATATGGTAAAATGTTAGGCGGAATCAAAGCCGCCCTTGACAGTGTGGACGGAAATGCGGCGATGGATGAAGTCAACGAGACAGGAGCTCTGAAGCTGGATGTAAACGGACAGGAGATTACGTTATTTAGAGAAGATCTTCTGATCGAGACAGCCCAGATTGAAGGCTATGTATCGGAAAATGACAACGGCATCACAGTAGTTCTTGATACGAATCTGACACCTGAGCTTCTTGAGGAAGGATTTGTGCGTGAGATTATCAGTAAAGTGCAGACCATGAGAAAAGAAGCTGATTTCGAGGTTATGGACCGTATCCGTGTGACATACACGGGAAGTGAAAAAGCAGAGGGAATCTTTGCGAAATACGGCAGTCAGATCGCCGGAGAAGTGCTTGCCAATGAAGTTGCCAAAGCAGAGCCGTCAGGCTATGTAAAGGAGTGGAAGATTAACGGTGAAGCGGTTACAATGGGCGTGGAAAAGGAAGGAAAATAAGAAAATGTTCAGCAAAAGATTTGAGAAAGAGGCATTTAAAGAGACGGTAAAGGATAACATCAGAACCCTTTACAGAAAAACAATCGATGAAGCAACGCCGCAGCAGCTGTTCCAGGCAGTATCCTATGCGGTAAAAGACGTTATTTTTGACGACTGGTTCGCAACACAGAAAGCGTATGATGAGGCGGACGCCAAGACAGTTTACTATATGTCCATGGAGTTCCTGATGGGCCGTGCGCTGGGAAACAACCTGATCAATATGAGAGCTTACAAAGAGGTTAAGGAAGCGCTTGATGAGATGGGAATCGACCTGAATGTCATCGAGGACCAGGAGCCGGATGCGGCTCTTGGAAACGGAGGTCTTGGAAGACTTGCGGCCTGCTTCCTCGACTCTCTGGCCACTCTGAACTATCCGGCATACGGATGCGGAATCCGTTACCGCTACGGTATGTTCAAACAGAAAATCGTGGATGGCTATCAGAAGGAAGTGCCGGATGACTGGTTAAGAGAAGGAAATCCGTTCGAACTTCGCAGGGAAGAGTACGCGAAGGAAGTACGCTTCGGTGGAAACATCCGCTTTGAGAAAGACCCGGAGACCGGAAAGGATATCTTTATCCAGGAAAATTATGAGTCCGTGCTTGCCATTCCGTATGACATGCCGATCGTCGGCTACGGAAACCATGTGGTAAACACACTCCGTGTCTGGGACGCGAAGGCAATCACAGACTTCAAGCTGGATGAGTTTGACAGAGGAAACTATCACAAGGCGGTTGAGCAGGAGAACCTCGCGAAACTGATCGTGGATGTGCTCTACCCGAATGACAATCACTACTCAGGAAAAGAGCTCCGTCTGAAACAGCAGTACTTCTTCGTATCAGCCAGCCTTCAGGCAATGATTGCGAAATATAAAAAGAAACACAGCGATATCCGTAAACTTTACGAAAAGGTTGTCATTCAGATGAATGATACCCATCCGACAGTTGCTGTTCCTGAGCTGATGCGTCTGCTCATTGACCAGGAAGGACTGAACTGGGAAGAGGCATGGGACGTAACAACGAAGACATGCGCGTATACCAACCATACAATTATGGCAGAGGCGCTTGAGAAATGGCCTATCGATCTGTTCTCCCGTCTGCTTCCGCGTATTTACCAGATCGTTCAGGAGATCGACCGTCGCTTCCTGATCCAGGTGCGCGACAGATATCCGGGCAATGAGGAAAAGGTTAAGAAAATGGCGATCCTCATGGACGGTCAGGTACGCATGGCCAATATGGCAATCATTGCGGGATTCTCGGTAAACGGTGTGGCGAAACTTCACACGGAGATCCTGAAACATCAGGAACTGAAAGATTTCTAT
>CALWBC010000363.1 GCA_944375755.1 uncultured Mediterraneibacter sp.
AGGAATACCTTTCCCTGCAGTGCGACACGGCACTTCGCAATATCGTCAGGATCTACCCCTATGATGTGGCGCCGAACGTGGATACAACCGGGGACGGCATTGCGGACGAGGGAAGTTTAAGAGGGTCAAGTGAGATCGTGGCTGCCCGGATCCGTGATGAGATCCAGAAGAAAGTGGAAGAGGCTGGGCTGGAGGTCATTGAGGCGAGAATTACGTACCTGGCCTATGCACCGGAGATTGCGGCTGTCATGCTGCAGAGACAGCAGGCTTCCGCAGTGGTGGATGCCCGCAAGATGATTGTCGACGGAGCGGTCGGCATGGTGGAGATGGCACTGGACCGTCTGAGTGAAAATGGCGTAGTGGAACTGGATGAGGAACGAAAGGCTGCCATGGTATCCAATCTGCTTGTGGTACTGTGCGGCAACCGGGATGCTCAGCCTGTTGTGAATTCCGGAAGTCTGTATTAGACGAACAATAAATCATGGCTGAGCAGAAAAAGAAACAGATTCCTCTCCGGCTCTCAGCAAAATTGTATGATGCCATTGCAGCCTGGGCAGAGGACGATTTCCGCTCGGTGAATGGTCAGATTGAATATCTTCTGACCGAGTGTGTCCGGCAGAGGAAAAAGAACGGTAAATATGTTTCGGAGCATCTGGATGAGCCTCCGGAACTGGATATCAGATGAATGTACAGGCGGAAGTCATGGAGAAAGACCGGTGATTTCCGCCTGTAGTCTATAGCTGGAATGAATAACTGATTATATGTTTCAGGTATTAGACAGGAGAAAAAAGGAGGCGTATAATAATACTGTAAATCTGTCCGGCAGCAGCGGACAGATCTGACAGACAGCAAGAGACACAGATACAACAGAAAGAGGGATATGAATTATGATTTACAGAGATTTTCAGAATTTAAAACTTTCCGCTCTTGGAATGGGAGCCATGCGTCTTCCGGTAATTGATGGCGATGATTCCCGGATTGACGCGGAAGCAGCCGAGGAAATGGTCGCATACGCGATGGAACACGGGATCAACTACTATGACACTGCCTGGGGATACCACGGCGGACAGTCTGAGATCATTATGGGAAATGCCCTGAAGAAATATCCGAGAGACAAATTTTATCTTGCCACAAAGTTTCCGGGATACGATCTTTCCAACATGGATAAAGTGGAGGAAATTTTCGAGGAACAGCTGAAAAAGTGCAAGGTAGAGTACTTTGATTTCTATCTGTTCCATAATGTCTGTGAGATGAATATTGATGCGTATCTGGATGAAAAATACGGAATTCATGATTATCTGATGGAGCAGAAGAAGAACGGACGAATCCGCCATCTTGGCTTCTCTGCTCATGGAAATTATGAGGTGCTGAAACGTTTCCTCGAGGCATACGGAAAGGACATGGAATTCTGTCAGCTTCAGATCAACTATCTTGACTGGACGTTCCAGGACGCAAAGGCGAAGGTGGAACTTTTGAAAGAGTATAATATTCCTGTATGGGTTATGGAACCCCTTCGCGGCGGCAAGCTTGCCTCTCTTTCAGAAGAGAATACCGCAAAGCTTAAGGCACTTCGTCCGGATGAGGAGGTTCCGGCATGGGCTTTCCGTTTCCTGCAGAGTATTCCGGAGGTAAAGGTAGTTCTTTCAGGCATGTCCAACATGGAACAGCTCCAGGCGAATATCCGTACATATGAGGAGGATCGTCCGTTAAATGAAAACGAAATGGAGACTCTTATGGCAGTTGCAGACAGTATGCTGCATAAGAAAGTTCTTCCCTGTACCGCATGTCATTACTGTGTGAGCCACTGCCCGCAGGGCCTGGATATTCCGGAACTGCTGAATCTGTACAATGAGCACTGCTTCACGGAAGGCGGATTTATCGCTCCAATGGCGCTTTCTTCCTATCCGGATGACAAGAAACCAAGCGCCTGCATCGGATGCAGAAGCTGTGAAGCCGTCTGTCCGCAGCAGATCAAGATCTCTGAGGCGATGGCGGATTTTGCAGAAAAGCTCGGAATGTGATAGAATAAAAACGGTTTCCCGCAGACAGCATCAGAAGATTTCCTGTGCGGACAGGAAATCTTTTACGGGGATCCGGAGAATTATATCGCGACAGGAGGAGTTAAGATGAAGACAGAACGCGTAGAAAACATGGCGGGCGGCAAAGGCCACGTACTGATCAAGCATATCCTCGGAGAGAAGGAGCTCAACGGAAAATGCGGATTATATGCCGAAGTGACGATTGAACCCGGATGTTCTCTCGGATATCACGAGCATCACGGAGAGAGCGAGACCTATTATATTCTCAGAGGTCAGGGAAATTATGATGACAATGGAACAATCCGTCCGGTGAAAGCAGGAGACGTTACATTTACGCCGGATGGCTGCGGCCATGGTCTGACCAACTCCGGGGACGAGGCTCTCGTTTTTATGGCACTGATCATTTACGATTGATGGTTCGCGCCGACAGGAGTCAATCTTGAGGATCAAAGCGGATTTTGATTTACGGCAGGGCTGCATATCGGATGTGCGGCCTTGCCTTTTTTGAAACTAAATGTTATAGTATGAATAATACTAATAACAATTATAAAGAT
>CALWBC010000364.1 GCA_944375755.1 uncultured Mediterraneibacter sp.
GGAAGATCTGTGAACTTTGATTGACATCTGTTTTTTCGGATTTTATAATTTTTATATCGATACTGGCATACACGGCAATGGACGTGTACGGAGTAGGAAATGTAATATATTAAATGTAAAAAAACGGAAGGAGGCAGTAAGCCATGCCAGCAGTATGTATTCTGGATGATTTTGAAGTTCACAAAAATGAGGAGTTCCTTAAGATTGCGGAGGAACTGAAACCGGAACTGATTACAACGCAGGTAAAGCCGGTCAGGCTTTTGTATAAGGAGAATCCAGGGGAAGGGTTTTCAGATAAAAAGAATGTGAAGGAAGAGGAACCGTCTCTTCTGTCCGGGAAAGTGCTGAAGAAGGATGACAGAGTTGTACTTGATTTTGGCGACCATCAGGTTGGATATGTGACGCTGGATCTCGCGAGCACGGGGAGTCATCAGGATGCGCCCCTGTATCTTTATCTCCGTTTCGCAGAACGTATTGAAGAACTGGATTCGGATCCGGCGGAATACAACGGATGGATCAGCAAGAGCTGGCTTCAGCAGGAACATATTCATGTGGATGTGCTTCCGGCCAGACTGGAGCTCCCGAGAAGATATGCCTTCCGGTATATGGAAATCAATGTCATTGATGTATCAATGAAGTTTTCGCTTGTTATTAATGATGTTACCCTGAAAGCGGTATCTGCCGTAAGTCAGGATGATGTTGAACCGCTCGCAATGGATGATCCGCTGCTTCAGAGGATTGACCGGGTGGCTACAAGGACGCTTCAGAACTGCATGCAGGATGTGTTTGAGGACGGCCCCAAGAGAGACCGGCGTCTCTGGCTTGGTGATCTGCGACTTCAGGCAAGGGCGAATTATCAGACTTTTAAAAATTATGATATGGCGAAAAGGTGTCTTTATCTTTTTGCGGGAATGACTTTTAATGAAGGCAAACTTGCCGCGTGTCTTTTCCTTGATCCGGAACCGGAGCCGGATGATACATATCTGTTTGATTATGCCCTTCTGTTCGGATCTGCTCTGCTTGATTATTATGAGGAGACGAAAGATGAAAAAACGCTGAAGGATCTGTATCCGGTCGCGATGCGGCAGATTGAGATCGGACTGGATTATCTTACGGAAGATAATATTGTTCCGGATCACAGCGATGAGTTCTGGTGTTTTGTGGACTGGGGTGACGGACTCAATTCCCAGGCCGCGTCCCTGGCGATTCTGATCTATTCGATTCGTTATGGAATCCGTCTGGCCAAATATATGGGAGATACAGACCGGATTGATCTTCTGCAGAAGAAAGAGGAAGAATTAAAGAAGAGCGCGGTTGAACATTTCTGGGATGAGGAACAGCAGATGTTTGTGAGTGGAGAGGAACGTCAGATCTCCTGGGCAACTCAGATCTGGATGATTCTTGCACGTGTATTCCCAAAGGAAAAGAACCGGGAACTGATTCTTCGTACGATCGAAGTCAATCCGCGTATCCGGATGGTTACACCGTATATGTATCATCATTATATAGACGCGCTGATCCGTTCGGACGAGAAGGAACGCGCGCTCAATGAGATGAAACGCTACTGGGGCGAGATGGTTCACGACGGCGCGGATACATTCTGGGAAGTGTATAATCCGTACAATAAATATGAGTCTCCGTACGGATCGGTTATGATCAACAGCTACTGTCATGCGTGGAGCTGTACCCCTACTTATTTCCTGCGGAAATTTTATGAAGAGAAAAAATAAAAACAGAAAAGCTGCCCCACAGTATTTTGACGAGATTCGGACAGGAGAACGATATGTTTGGTTATGTGACAATATGCGAACCGGAACTGAAGGTGAAAGATCTGAAGAAATATAAAGCCTATTACTGCGGACTGTGCAGAAGCCTGAAAGAGGAGTATGGATTCTCCGGGCAGATGACACTTACGTATGACATGACGTTTGCTATTATTCTGCTCTCTTCCCTGTATGAGAATGTGGCGGACATGGAGATGCACCGCTGTAAGGTTCACCCGGTAAAAAAGCAGCTGATGCTCAGAAATGAGATCACTTCCTATGCGGCTGCCATGAATGTGCTTCTGGCATATTATCATCTGGAGGACGACTGGGAGGATGACAGGAAGGTCTCAAGCCTTGCCGCAAAGAAGGTGCTTCAGGGAAAAGCGAAGAAGATCATTGCCGCATATCCCAGGCAGAGCCGCGCCATTGAAGCAGCCTTGAAGGAACTGGCGGCATGCGAAAAGGAGCAGAGCACGGATATTGACCGGACTGCGGGGTGCTTCGGCAGGCTGATGGAAGAACTGTTCGTCTATCAGGAGGATATCTGGGAGAAGAATCTGAGAAAGATGGGATTTTTCCTCGGAAAATTCATCTATCTTATGGACGCTTATGAGGATCTGCCGGAAGATCTTCGCAGGGACAGGTATAATCCTTTGAAGGAACTGTATAAAAAAGAGGACTATGAAGAGCGGATGAAGCAGATTCTGTGTATGATGATCGCGGAGAGTACGGCGGAATTTGAACGTCTGCCATGCCTTGTAGATGTGGACATTTTGCGCAATATATTGTATGATGGTGTCTGGAGTCGTTACAATAAGATTCAGATAAAGAAAAGCGAGGAACAGAAAAAATGAATAAGAACCCATATGATGTGCTCGGCGTTTCTCCAAGCGCATCGGATGATGAGATAAAGAAGGCATACCGCGACCTTACGAGGAAATATCACCCGGATGCCAATGTGGACAATCCTCTTGCCGACCTGGCGGAAGAGAAGTTCAAAGAGGTTCAGGAAGCGTATGATACGATTATGAAGGAACGCGCTTCGGGAAATACAGGTGGTTATTCCTATGGAGGAAATTCCTCTTACGGCGGAGGGGCGTCCTCCTATGGTTATGGTAACAGCGGATATGGAAATTATCAGAATGCGCAGCAGGATCCAAGACTGCAGGCAGCAGTGAACTATATCAATAACAGACGGTACCGCGAGGCGCTCAATACGCTGGACCAGATACCGGAACGTTCCGCACTCTGGTATTATCTGAGCGGCTGCGCCAACGCAGGACTTGGAAATAATGTGCTGGCAAGAGATCACGCGGCACAGGCGGTAAACATGGAGCCGAACAATCTCCAGTACCGTCAGCTTTTAAACCAGCTTGATTTTTCCAGCAGACGTTATCAGAACAGCCCTTATGGAAACGGATATGGCGCGGAAGGATCTACCTGCGGAACCGGAAACATGTGCTGTGATCTGTTTATCGCGGATCAGCTCTGCGAGTGTATGGGAGGAGATCTTTGTTCATGCATGTAAAGGCAAAGACAATCGCGTTCGGCGGTCTGTTACTGGCGCTGAGCGTTGTATTTATGGCACTGGGAAGCGTTATCGAGACAAGCACGCTGTTTCTTCTGGCAGCGGCTTCCTATTTTGTGGGAATCGTGATCCGGGAGTTCGGCCTGAAAACAGGTGTGGCTTTTTATCTTGCCGCAGTGCTTCTGGGATTTATTACCGCGCCGAATAAATTTTATGTCATTACATTTACAGCAATGGGATTCTATATTCTGGGAATCGAGGCAGTGTGGAGATGGCTGGAGAAGCACCCCGAGATGGCGCGCCGCCATACGGTGTTCTGGATTTCAAAGTTCGTGATTTTTAATATTGTATATATTCCGATTGTGCTGATCTTCCGGGATATGCTCTTTTCACAGGCCATTTCAGGAGGGCTGCTTGCGGGAATTCTCATAGGCGGTCAGATTGTTCTTGTTATCTATGACCGCGCATATGACTATGTACAGGTACATGTGTGGGGGAAGATGAGAGGAAGGATACTCAGATAGGATATGAATGTGGCAGAATGATAAAGCAGCCCTTAGCGGCAGGAAATTTTTTGAATTTTCCACCGCTAAGGGCTGTTTTTTATTCAGGAATCATTGCAGCAGGGATCGGATATAGATTTGCTGTCTTGATTCGGCATATCTCGGCGTCTGCGGCTGTCAACGGCTGATAAAGTCCGCTGTCTCATCCAGCAGTTCTCTGGCCTGATCCACGATTCCGGTAAGACCGGCAAACGCGTGGTTCATTCCTCCGTACCGGAGAGCTCTTACGCTGCATCCTGCCGCAGCGGCTTTCCCGGCAAATGCTTCCACCTGAGGACGGAGATAATCATATTCCGCGCTGGCAATGAGCAGGTCCGGATATACGGAGAAATCAGGTGTCCGGATGGGGGAGACGAGAGGGTTCTCCTTTCCGGCGCGCTCCTGGACATAGAGCTTCAGAATCATGGGTTCAAATCCTTTCAGGCTCTGGCAGCAGTGCTTTTCCGGGTCCTGTGCGGCCCCTTCATAGTCTGAGAGGTTCCAGGTCCATTCCTTTTCCTCCATGGTCAGGTCTGTGACTGGATAGTAGAGTGCCATTCCACGCAGCTTTTTCTTTCCGGATTCACGGTAGTCCAGCTGCGCGCAGGCGAGGGCAAGATTTCCTCCCGCGCTGTCGCCGCCCAGATACATGCGGTTTCGGTCAAACACGTAGTGGCCGCATGCCCTCAGATATTTCAGCACTTTCAGGCAGTCGAAGATATTGTCAGGAAAAGCGGTTTCAGGTGCAAGACGGTAATCGATACAGATCGAAAGCGCACCGGATTTCTGTGAAATATATCTGCACACATTCAGAAATGCTTCCGCGGTTCCGCCTACGAAAGATCCTCCATGAATATAGAGGAAACAGGGGCGGCCTGCCTTTTCGGTTTCAGTCTGGTGTTCCGGTTCACAGATCCATGCCGGCACTCCGCAGATTTCGTCTTTCCGGGAAGCAACGCCGGCGCTGATATCCAGAGAGGGCTGGTCCATGTTGTCCCTCATGTCACCGATGGGCTCTCCCAGGACATAGTAGGGGTTGCCTTCTGATTTCGGCGGACGGCTGTCCCGCCAGGCTTTCAGTTTTGCGTCCAGTTTTCCGCTCCCGGACGGGGATGGGATCGTGATAACATGAAAATCTTTTCCGCGTTCCGGGGAAGGCGTGTTTTCGCTAACCTGGCTGAAAATGCGGCCGGTGCCGTTTGCTGAATGTTTGACTGAGGCGGCTGCTTCGCGGTTAAAATAACAGGTTTCCCCGCCGCGTACGATTCGGAGCTGTCCGTCCACATTCAGCCATACATCAGTGGCTGTGGGGTTAAAGGCCCCGCGCATGTCGGCGAAAAAGACCAGGCTCCGGGCGCAGGCCAGATAGCTTTGTATCTCTCCGTTTGTGGCATACCAGATATCGTCGCGGTGGCCGACCTTTTCTGCGAATTCCTCGATCAGTCCCCAGTTGTGGTTCAGTTCGAATTCATAGCTGTGGCCCCAGACGTAGAAGAGCATGAGCCGCTGATCGTAGTCCGTCCGTATGAATTTTTCCGTCAGTTCCAGCAGACCGTGATCGTGGTGGCAGGTCGGTTTCCATGCCATGTAGTTGTCAGGAAGATCAAAACGGCCGGTGCTGCCGGTCACCCGGGCATAGGAAATGCCGCACAGTTTCAGAAGGTCGAACAGACTGCTGTCATAGACTCCGTTCGGATAGGAAAAACCGCGTACCGGATATCCGCAGAGCTCTTCCAGTTTCTCCCGGTCTTTCAGAACTTCCCGGATGTTTTCCGCAGAGGGAGTGCGGCCCATTGTCAGGTGTGTGCAGGTGTGTGACGCAACCTCGAATCCCCGGTAAAGAGTCTTTACTTCTTCTTCAGTTATATAGGGAATTCTGTGTCCTTCGGACGCTCCAAGGCAGGCGGAATTCAGATGAAAGGTCGCCTTGATTCCGGACGATCTGAGTATATCTGTCAGGCGCCGGTCCGTGATCTTTCCGTCGTCGTAACTTAAAGTCAGTGCCTTGTATTTTCCCTCAGGAAAACAGGTATAGATTCTTGTCATATTGCAGCCCTCCTGTTATTTATTACGGTCTCTCTGTCTTTTGACGCGGGTATCTCATCTTTCAGACCGGTAATTACCCGCAGGATCTCCCGTGCGGCCGCCCCTCCGCCGGCTGCGTTCAGGTGGAGATGGTCTCCGCAGTCATAGTCCGGGGAAACAGCTTTTGTATCATTTTGGTTTCTGACAGAAGCGTCAATATCAACCAGGTGATCCCGGCTGCGGATCCAGCGGTTTACTTTCTGTCGTATTGCTTCTCTTTCCGGGCTCCATATGCCGTCGTAGTTGAAAAACGGAGTCAGTGTCGCCAGTATCGGAAGGCTGCCTCTGCTGCGCGCGAGGCTGGTCAGAGCGTCAAGTCCCCGGATCAGCTGTCCGGATGCGGGCAGTTCATTCGCCGGGCATCCGTTTCCGGGATGAACCAGATCATTGATTCCTTCCGCGATAATCGTGATATCCGGATGGTATCGGGAATAGACATCCTCTTCGAACCTGCGGATTCCCGCTTTCCCGAAGATCGGATTCAGCGCGGAAGAAGAGTGGTTGTCCAGAAGAACCCGATTTCCGGATATGCCTTCATTATAAATGGCGTATCCCGGGAACTCACGTGTAAGTTCCCGGTACAGCGCTCCGTACCACTGACTCTGTTGGACAATGGAATCGCCGAAGACCGCAAGCACCCGCGGCCGGCTTTCGCAGGAGACTTCCACAGCGCATACTCCCAGTACGACCTGGGTGCTGAACCCTTTTTGTATGGCTGCGCTGATTTCGCTGCCCGGAACGATCCGGTAATCTGAAGTAAAATTGTTTTCTGTAGAAGATATAGTGCCGGGAGTTTCCTCACCCCGGCACTGATAAAATTCCGCTTCACCTGCCAGACTGCTGTTAAAAGCGCAGCAGCCGCAGATGGTCTGATTTCCGGGGAAAAAGATCCGGATTTCGATGAGATCTCCCGGACGGACCCTGTGTTTTACAGGATCCGTCAGAAGCTCTTCCCCCGGGGCGAGAGAAATCTCTTTTTGTCCCGAGACTGTGAGCAGACTTCTGGAATCGCAGATTCTGACTTCCATATCCGAAAGGGCGAGCGGCGCGGCACCGTACCGGTTGGACAGCCGGAGCCGCAGACCATCGCCGCGGAGGTTGTTGATAAAGGTCAGTTTCTGCGTGAGATTTCTTGTTTTAGCCGGAAGCGGAGAGTAATCCTGTACATGATATGCCCAGGCAGGATACCATGCCCTGTTTTTTGCTTTGTGTAAAGTGTCTGTTTCTGCCTTGTAATTCAGGCTCATTTATGCCACATCCAGTCCTTTTTTCTGTCTTGCTTTTCCTATGATAAGCGTTGATACAAATGCCAGTACGAATGCCAGGGCCATGCAGAAGTAATGCTGCGGCCAGAACTGAGCCGGGATAATCGTAAATGCCAGCGGTCCGCTTGGTCCAAGTGATACGGCATAGATCTTGAAGATCATGATCAGAATACCGGCAATACCGGAGCTTAAAATAGAGCAGATGAACGGGTATTTAGCCGCGATTGTTACACCGAACATGGACGGCTCCGTTACACCCAGCAGGGCTGCTGTTCCGGCGGAGATGGCGATGCTCTTCTGATTTTTGCTCTTCATGAGGCGTGACATTGCGAATACCGCGCCTGCTTCAGATACACAGGTAATTGTGATAATGGAAAGCATGTAGCTCTGCTGTGTCGCTGCAACCAGCTGAATGTTCAGAGCGATGAACGCGTGGTGCATTCCGGTTACAACGAGAGGTTCCCAGAGAACTCCGAACAGGAATCCTGCTACAATCGGCACCTTGTCAAATGCAAATACGATTGCGTCTGTAATCCATGTCGCTACCTGATTCATGGCAGGTCCGATACATAAGAAGGTAAGGAACGATGTAACAAAGATGGAGATCGGAGCTACAAAAATCAGCTGTACGGAGTTCGGAAGGTGCTTTTTCAGCCATTTTTCAAGGACGACCAGAACCCATGCCGCCACCAGTGCGGGGAGAACAGAGTTCTGATAACCGATCTTCAGGATATCCAGACCGAAAATGTTCCAGTACTGCGGTTCAACAGATCCGGAAAGAATAGAAGACATCTGTGATCCCGGGATCAGGTCGCCGTTGACAAGTACCAGTCCGAGCAGCACGCCAAGCATGGGGCTTCCACCGAAACGTTTTGCCGCTGACCATGCTACCAGAACAGGAATATATGTAAATGCGGTATTTGCGACCATGGTAATCATCTCGGCGAGCCCTGCGATGGCGGGGAACATAACGACCAGAGAATCTTCGCCGAAAATACCGGCATTTGTAAGCAGGTTGCTGATTCCGAGCAGAAGACCGGCTCCGACGATTGCCGGCAGAATCGGGTAAAACACATCGGAGAACAGCTTGAGGGCCCTCTGAAGCGGATTCATGGACTTGTTTTCCACTTCTTTCAATTCGCTGCTGTCAGCTTCTTTCGCTCCGGTTTCCGCAAGTACAAGATCATAGACCTGATCCACCAGCCCCGGGCCGATAATGACCTGATACTGTCCCTTTACAGAGAAGCATCCTTTGACAAGCGGATTCTCCTTCAGTCCCTTTTCATCAATCTTCGACTCGTCTTTCAGAACAAAACGAAGCCTGGTTACACAATGGGTAAGAAGAGAAATATTGTCTTTTCCGCCTACCCGCTCAATGATGTCCAGAATATCTTTCTTTTCAATATTCATCTCAATTCCTCCAAATTTTATTTCGGTACCGTTTCTACTAGCTATTATATATGTTTAAACATATAAGTCAACATAAAATTTGCACTTTGTGTACTATATATAAAAATACAGATAAAAAACTGTGCAATAAGTACAATAAAATTCGGAGTTTTAGAGCTTTAGATAAAAAACAAAATATTAATGTTTAAACATATTGAGCAAAAGAGGAGAGCGACATTCACTGAGGATCCTGAAAACTTCGTGATGTTTTTTTTGTCAGCTTCGCTTCATGGCAGGATTCCGCATTGAAACCTTGTTCGTGATATTGTAAAATGAAAACATGCCTGAATCCAGGAGGAAAGAATTATGCCGAAAATTAAATTTGATCAGATATATGAAACACTGAAGGAAAACATTGTCAACAACAGATATCCGGGCAATATGCTTCCAAGAGAAGTGGAACTTGCGGAGGAGTTCCAATGCAGCCGAAATACAATACACAGGGCGATTTCATGTTTAAACAATGAAGGATACGTACAGAGCATTAAAGGGCGCGGCACGATCATTCTGCAGAAGCTGCCTCATCAGGAAGAACGGTTTTATATTGATCTGAGAAGTTCCGGGAGTATTCCATCCATTACACAGTATCACAAGGCAGATGTGACCACGAGCGTCATGGCTTTTCGTGAAATGACAGCGTCGGAAGAGCAGAGCCGGCTGACCGGATTTGATCCGGGAACAGAGTTCTACTATCTTCAGCGTCTGAGATATCTGGATAACCGCCCGCTGCTGCTGGATATCAATTATTTCCGGAAAGATGTGGTTGAGGGGCTGAACGTGAATATCGCTCAGCATTCGATCTATGACTATATAAAGAACACACTGAATAAAAAGATTCTCGCCGCGCGGCGTATCGTGCGGATCAAAAAGGCGGACGAGAAGGACCACGATTATCTGGAACTGCGCGATTTTGACTGTGTGGGCGTGATCTATAACTATGTTTACACCGATGACGGGACGCTCTTCGAGTACACCGAGTCTCATTTTGTACCGGATAATTTCGGGTTCTCCGAATTTGTTCAGTACTGACAGACGGGAAAGCGTGAAGTGCCCTGTTTTACAGTGCCTGCTGCTCTGAGGAAGCGAAAAGGATCTGTAAAAAAGGAAAGAGTCACATTGCTGTGACTCAAAGGGGGAAAAAGTTTATGAAAAAGTGTTCTTCTTAAGAACAATTATAGTATATATAGGAGATGTGTAAAAATTGTGATCAACTTTTGAATGGATTATGAACAAAACACTAAAAAAATGTGAAATAAAAGACTACAAATATGAATTACGACAAATAAAATAAAAACAGATTAGAAGTGCTCTGTAAAGAAAATGCCTCGTCCCTGTGACAGAAATTTCATAAAGTCTGAAAAACTCCTTGAAATCGCCATCATAAAGAGTTATATTAATATACGGAAAAGGTAATACATCTTCGGGGTCGGGTGAAAGTCCCAACCGGCGGTATAGTCCGCGACCCGCGTTTATGCGGCTGAACCGGTGATTCGTTTTCAGTACGGAAATTCCGGTACCGACAGTACAGTCTGGAGGAGAGAAGAGATTCATAGAGATGTTCATTGCGAACAGTGTGTGAAATGCATGAAAGCCCCGAGCCTGATGGTTCGGGATTTTTTTATGCGCCGGGGATCAAATTTTCTTTTTCATCTGTTCCTTAAGGCAGCAGAAATATATCCGCATGTCTGAGGGCAAGAATATCCGTACGGAAAAGGTATGGGGAGAGAAAAGGAGAGATTAAAAATGACAGAAGGAACAGGAAATCAGGCAGTGGTAAGAAGCAACAGAACGCTTAAGGTAGTGAAGATGGGGGTGATGGTGGCCATATCAGTGGCACTTGTCTATCTGATCCATTTTCCGATTTTTCCGGTGGTATCATTCCTGGAGTATGATCCGGCAGATATTCCGATTCTGATCGGAACATTTACATTCGGACCTCTGGCCGGACTTGTGCTTACGGTTGTGACATCACTTGTACAGGGACTTACGGTCAGCGCGGGAAGCGGCCTGTATGGTATTCTGATGCACGTGATCGCGACAGGTGTGCTTGTTCTCGTAGCAGGTAATATCTACCAGAGAAAGAAAACAAGAGTAAACGCAGTGATCGCGCTTGTATGCGGTACGGCGGCAATGGCAGTCGTGATGATGGGCGCCAATATGGTGATAACTCCGATCTTTATGGGGGTTCCGGCAGCCGCGGTATGGCAGCTGATGCCGTTTATCGTCGGATTCAATGTAATTAAAGCCGGGATTAATGGAATTGTAACATTTGTTCTGTATAAAAGAATCGCAAATTTCCTTCGTAAATAAAAAGGAAGTAGCTATTTTGTTCATTAACAACTGATTTCAAAATCGGCGAAACCAGAGGGGATTATCAGAACGTATTTCTACGGGAACGGAGATGTGTACGACTTCCGCTCCGGGAAATAAGTGCAGCTAAAAGTTCCGGGTGCGGACTAAATGCAAAGACTGACAGCGGAGAACTCGCTTACGCTCAGACAACTCCGCCGTCAGCCTTAACGTCCGCACCCGGAACTTTAAGATGCACTAGATTTCCTTCCGAAGTCAGCCTCCCACATCTCCATTCCCGCAGAAAAGGTATTGAAATGGGGCTGGTTTCGTAATCTTTCAAATGGGGAAGTGAATGAATAAACAGCTGAAGAAAAACAAGGCGCGGCCGGAAGGTACTACAGATTTCAGTACCTTTCAGCCGCGCCGTTTCTTCTTTTTTCAGCCTGTTTGGTTGATTGACAGAAAGGTTTCTGGTGGAAACAACA
>CALWBC010000365.1 GCA_944375755.1 uncultured Mediterraneibacter sp.
TCTGGATGTTAGTCGGAACAGATGGAGTGCCTCTGCACGAACATCTGGTTCCGGCGTTACATCCATTCAAAGCTTTGAAGTAAGTGGGCTCAGCATGGCGATGCAGTCCCCTGTTTTTGAACGTCCCTAATCGAAAAACTCATCCCGCCTGAATTCCGTTTCCAACAGCAACCTTCCCGTTAATGAATGAAATAGGTGAACTGTTAATGAATGAAATAGCTGAACTGATACTTGTTCTCCTATACACCGCAGTGGTATAATTTTTCTGTGACTCGTCCATCCGCAGCGTTGTATTTTATGTCGTGGCAGCGGGACAAAACGGGCGTGGAAAGACAGGGCGGGCGGCCGGAGAGGGGCAGGCCCGTGCAGAGGGAGGACTACATCATGTTACGGCTTGCGGTCTGCGATGATGAGAAGGTATTCCGCAGTGATCTGAAGAAAATTATAGGCACGGAGCTGGAACTGTGCGGGATTGACTATGATATAGAGGAATTTTCCAACGGGGAGGAACTGATTGACGGTCTGAAAAGAACCGACTGTCAGATCCTTTTTCTTGATATTGAAATGGACGGGATGGATGGAGTGACGGCGGCCCGCAGACTGCGCGGGACAAAGCGTCAGATGGAGATTATTTTTGTGACATCCTATGCGGATTTTGTGTTTCAGGGATATGAAGTGCGCGCGCTTAATTATATTCTTAAACCGTATGATCCTGAGAAGATAGCTGCTGTTCTGCATACTGCGCTGGAAGCTCTGGATATTGAATCGGAGAAATATTATGTGATTGATCAGAAGGGCGGGAGTGCCCGTGTGCCGCTTTCGTCAGTGAAATATTTTACAAGTGACCGGCGCACGGTTCATGCGGTGACGACGGATAAGGAGTATACATTTTATGAAAAGCTGAGTGATCTTGAGGCTCAGCTTCCCCGATCGTTTGTGCGGATTCATAACCGGTATCTGGTGCATCTGAAATATCTTGAGGCGGTGCGGCAGAATACGGCGGTGGTGGCCGGGGAAGAACTTCCGGTCAGCCGTTCGTGCAAGCCAGGACTTTCGATCGCGTTCGCGAAATATATGCTTCAGTAGGAGAACTGTTATGGATTTTGCCGTGGATTTGATTTTGCTTTTAGTGGATGATATTTCGATTCTGGCTTACGGTTTGCTGTTGTTTCTGATTTTCAGGGAATTTGTCCCCCTGCGGTTTCAAAATAAAATTTTATGGGTGGCCGAGATATTGTGCATGGGTGTTCTGGGAAATGTTATTGTGTTTCCGGATGAGATCACCGGAACGGTGGGGAGTCTGATCGGACTGTTTCCGATTCTGATTATTTTTCATAAAGGAAGCTGGTACAGAAAGATTACCTCCGCGCTGATTGTTTATCCGGTCATGATGGCGGTTTCGTTTCTGCTTCAGGATATGGGGCAGCAGATGTGGAAATATGTGTTTCGCATGAGTATGTCGGAGAACGGCGAGGACGCGCTGTTTGTGTTCATGAGAGTTCTGAAAGTCCCAATCTGGTATGCGATTTACCGGTATGTGAAGATCTGGGTTCCGAAAGCGATCCGGATGCTGACACGGAAGATGTGGCTTATCCTGTCGATCATTTCTCTTGCGTCATTTATGGGAATCATTATTATCATATATAAATGCGGGTATGATGATTCTTATTTTGCCTGGCCCGTATGCGCGGCGACTCTGATTACCAGTATGGGATGCTGCTATCTGTGTACATATATGGCGAAGATCGTGCGCTCGGATATGGAGCTTGAGACGGCCCGGTATCAGAAGTCCTATTATCAGGAACTTGAGAACAGCCAGCAGACTGTGCGCAGGATGCGCCATGATATGAAAAATCATCTCAGCGTTGTAGAGACGCTTTTGCGGGATGGAAAATATGAAAAAGCGGAAGAATATCTGCAGGGGCTTGATCAGAAATTCGTTTCGAATGTGAAAAATTACTGCCCGGATCCTGCGGTAAACGCAGTTTTGAATGCCAAGATGCAGAAGGCACGGGAAGAGAAAACAGACTGTGAGTATCAGGTGGAACTGCCGGAAAAACTTCCCATGGATGATATCGATCTCTGTTCGCTGTTTGCCAATACACTGGACAATGCCATAGAGGCATGCATGAAGATACCGCCCGGAAAGAAGCGGCGGATTACACTGAAGGCGCGGTGCATAAATGGAAACTTCAGTTATGAGATTGTCAACACGAAGGACAATCTGATCAGAGAAAAGGATGGGAGTTTTGTAACTGACAAAGAAGACAGCGGTTCTCACGGGATCGGGCTTCGCAGTGTCCGGCAGATTGTGAGCAGATATGGCGGAGAGCTGGAAGTGCGTTATACGGAAGATACTTTTCAGGTGACGGTCTTTCTGCCGGCCGGTTGATTTTTCGAGCGGACAACTCCATGGCTGAACTGTTACAAAATAAATGAAAATTTATGCATTACTATTGCATTTTTATGCATTCACGTGTATACTGATTCTATCGTGATTTTAAGGGAACTATCTAGTATTTTATATGAATATATAGAAAGGAATGTGTATAAAAATGAATACAGTGAATTTAAAAGGAAGGAATTTCCTGACATTAAAGGATTTTACACCGGAGGAGATTACATATCTGATTGATCTGTCTGCTGAGGTGAAGGAGAAAAAGAAGAAAGGTATCCCGGTGGACAACTATAAGGGAAAGAATGTGGCGCTGATTTTCGAGAAGGACAGTACGAGGACGCGCTGTGCCTTTGAGGTGGCAGCTCATGACATGGGCATGGGAACCACTTATCTCGGACCGACCGGTTCTCAGATGGGAAAGAAGGAGAGCATTGAGGACACGGCGCGCGTGCTTGGACGGATGTTTGACGGAATCGAGTACCGCGGATTCGGACAGGAGATTGTAGAGGAGCTGGCTGAGTATGCGGGGGTACCGGTATGGAACGGGCTGACGAATGAGTATCATCCGACTCAGATGCTGGCGGATATGCTTACGATCCGGGAGAATTTCGGGACGCTTAAGGGGCTGAAGCTGGTATACATGGGAGACGCCCGCTACAACATGGGAAATTCCCTGATGGTGGCCTGCTCCAAGTTGGGGCTGGATTTTGTGGCATGTACAACGGAAGATTATTTCCCGAATCAGGAACTTGTAGCTCAGTGTCAGGAGTACGCGAAAGAATCCGGCGCGACGATCACGCTGACGTCCGATGTAAAAGAAGGCACGAAGGATGCGGACGTGATTTATACGGATGTATGGGTATCCATGGGTGAGCCGGACGAGGTCTGGGAGAAGAGGATCAAAGAGCTTTCACCGTATAAAGTTACGAAAGAAGTGATGGCAAACGCGAAGGAGAGCGCGATTTTCCTTCACTGTCTGCCGGCATTCCATGATCTGAAGACCAGGATCGGAAAAGAGATGGGAGAACGCTTCGGTATCAGGGATATGGAAGTGACCGATGAAGTGTTTGAATCCGCTCAGTCGAAAGTGTTTGACGAGGCGGAGAACAGGATGCATACGATCAAAGCGGTTATGATGGCGACTCTCGGAATTGAACAGTAGAGAGGTATAACAAAAAATTCATACAAAATAGAAGAAAACAGGGAACGTCTTTGTGATTATTGCTGAATTGTTAAATTCGGTTAAAAAAATAATTACAAAGGCGTTTTTTATTTAACATTTTCGGCACTGTTGTTAACTTTCTTTTCACGTAGTTTTTCTACAAACAAGATAGTTTGAATTCAAAAAGAAAACTAAAATAGAACCTGCGCGGTTGAGAGACCGCTTCATAATGTTTGTATGAACTGTAGAAAAACTACAGGACAGAGTGATAAGGGAGGAGAAACGCTGTGTCAGAGATTACATTAAGAAATGTATGCAAAGAGTATGAAAAAGGACAATTTGCAGTAAAAGACTTTAATCTGGACATTCGCGACCGTGAATTCATTATTTTTGTAGGGCCTTCGGGCTGTGGAAAATCCACGACTCTGCGCATGATCGCGGGCCTGGAAGATATCAGCGACGGAGAACTCTGGATTGACGGAGAACTGTGCAATTATTATGAACCGAAGGACAGAGGGCTGTCCATGGTGTTCCAGAACTATGCATTGTATCCGAACATGACGGTATATGGCAACCTGGCATATGCCCTGAAGATCAGGAAAGTACCGAAAAAGGAAATCGACGAGCGGGTACATAAAGTGGCGAAGACGCTGGAAATCGAACATCTGCTTGACCGGAAACCGGCGGCGCTGTCCGGCGGTCAGAAACAGAGAGTCGCCATCGGAAGCGCAATTATCAGAAAACCGAAGGCATTTTTAATGGATGAGCCGCTGTCAAATCTGGACGCGAAGCTGAGAGCCCAGATGAGAATCGAACTGGCCAAGCTTCACAAAGAACTGGAAACCACGATTATCTATGTCACCCATGATCAGACGGAGGCCATGACGCTGGGGACGAGAATTGTGGTTATGAAGGACGGGATTGTCCAGCAGGTGGAGGCGCCCATTGAGTTATACAACAATCCGGCGAATCTGTTCGTCGCGGGATTTATCGGCTCTCCGTCCATGAACTTCTTTGAAGCGGCTGTGGGCGAGGAAAACGGATGAGTTGTGGTTTACATTGGCGGAAAAGAAAGCGGGAAAAAGGTATATCTCAGCGGATATCGTGCCGAGATGGCGAAATTGCAGGTGATGAACCAGGAGGTAACGCTTGGAATCCGGCCGGAGGATATCTATGAGTATGATGAGGCCAAAGAAAGAGGCATCGAGAACGATACGGTCGGACTTGAAGAGACGGTTTCCGCGCGGGAGATGCTTGGGGCGGAAGTAATCCTTTATTTTGACGCTCAGGGGAAAACCCATGCGGTTCGCTTAAGTCCGGAGAATCATACGCAGACCGGAGAGAAGATCCGTTTCTATTTTGATCCTGAGAGGATTCATCTTTTTGACCGGAATACGGAAGAGAATATCTTTTACAGAGAGGAGAGACAGTGATGAACACAGCGAAAAAGAAAAAAATGAACGTGTCCCCGTATTTATATCTGGTACCGTGTATGCTGGTGTTTGCGGTATTTTTGTTCTATCCGTTTTTTAAGACGATTTTTCTGAGTCTTTTCCTTACGGATAAAATGGGGCAGGCAAAGATTTTTGTGGGATTACAGAACTACATTGATCTTCTTACTTCGGAATCCTTCCAGAACAGTTTAAAAGTAACGCTGATTTTTGTTGTGATCGTAGTGGTCGGCGGCATGCTGCTGGGGCTGATCGCGGCGGTTCTCTGTAATAAGGCGTTCCCCGGAATCCGGGTATTCAGCACTGCCTACGCGCTTCCCATGGCGATCGCATCCAGTTCCGCGGCGATGGTGTTTGAGATCATGCTTCATCCTACGGTGGGGATTGTGAACAAGCTGACCGGGCTGAATATCAACTGGCTGAACGACCCGAAAACGGCGTTGATCTGTGTGGCGATTCTGACGGCGTGGCTGAACAGCGGAATTAATTTCCTGTATTTTTCGGCGGGACTCGGCAACATCGATGAAACAATCTATGAGAGAGCTTCCGTAGACGGAGCAAGCAGTGTACAGAAATTTTTCAGCCTCACACTGCCGGGACTTTCACCGATCATGTTCTATACGCTGGTCGTAAATATTATTCAGGCGTTCCAGTCCTTTGGACAGATCAAGATTCTGACAGAGGGAGGACCGGATGAGGCGACCAATGTTATCGTGTATTCGATTTACCGGGACGCGTTCTTTAACTACCGGTTTGGAAGCGCTGCCGCACAGTCGGTGATCCTGTTTATCATTGTCATGCTGATAACACTTGTAATGTTCCGGATTGAAAAGAAAGGAGTAAGTTACTGATGAGTCAGATGGATACCATGGCCATAAACGGTCAGAAAACGATCAGCAGAGAGGAACTGCTGGCGCTGAAAAAGCGTATGAACGCAAGAGCGCTGACGCGGCGGAGAATCCGCACAGGAGGGCTCCTTGCGGCAAACATTGTGGTTGCGGTGATTATCCTGCTCCCGCTTCTGTACGCGGTCAGCATCGCGTTTATGCCTTCAAATGAACTTTTTACAACGGATCTGAATATCCTGCCGAAGCATCCGACGCTTCAGAATTTTGCCGACGCCTTTACCAACATTCCGCTGCTTCGGTTTATCCTGAATTCTTTTATCATGGCGGGATGCATAACGATCGGACAGATTATCACATGTTCCCTCGCGGCTTTCGCGTTTTCCTTCCTTGAATTTAAAGGAAAGGGAGTCCTGTTCATGGTCGTTATGGCAACCATGATGGTTCCGGGAGAGGCAACGATTATTTCAAACTATCTGACAGTGGGAAATCTGGGAATGCTCGATACATATCCGGTGCTGATCATACCGTATCTGACATCGGCGATGGGAATTTTCCTGTTCCGTCAGTTCTATATGACCTTTCCGAAATCATTGTACGAGTCGGCGAAGCTGGACGGATGCGGAAATCTGCGGTTCATCGTAAAGATTCTGATTCCGCTGACGAAATCCGCGATCGGAGCCATGGCGGTCTATACATTTATCAATGCGTGGAACATGTATATGTGGCCGCTCCTTGTGACCGGTTCCAACAATATGAGAACGGTTCAGATCGGTATCAGTATGCTGAACAGTGTGGATTCCCAGTCCATCACAATGATGATCGCAGGCGTCGTAATGGTTATTATCCCTTCGATCGCGATCTTTATCGCAGGACAGAAACAGCTGATCCGCGGCATGTTCTCAGGCGCGGTGAAAGGCTGATTACATATTGAAAGAAAGAGTTGAAAAAGGAGAAAAGAGATGAAAAAGAGAATTGTATCAGTATTGCTGACAGCTGCCATGGCAGTGAGCCTTCTGGCAGGCTGCGGCGGCGGAAAGAGCCTGGAGGATCAGACTGCGGCGCAGGGCGGCACGGCTTCCGGCGAAGGAGATGCGGCGCAGGCCGTAGAGATGGCTGCGGCAGATGAAGTGGACGGAACGGAGATTACATTCTGGCATTCCATGGGCGGAGTGAACGGGCAGGCGATCGATGAGCTTGTAAACCGGTTTAATGAAGAGAATGATCTGGGCATCAAGGTCGTTGCCGAATATCAGGGCGAGTATGACGATGCTCTGAATAAACTGAAGAGCGCGCAGATCGGAAATATGGGCGCGGATCTCGTACAGGTCTATGAGATCGGAACCAGATTCATGATTGATTCCGGATGGATAGTTCCGATGCAGCAGCTGGTGGACGCGGACGGATATGATCTGTCTCAGATCGAGCCGAACCTGGCGGCGTATTATACGATTGACAACGAGCTGTATTCCATGCCGTTTAACTCATCTACACCGCTGATGTACTACAACAAAGACATGTTTGACGCAGCCGGAATCACAGAGATCCCGACAAGCCTGGAGGGAATTGAGGCCATCGGCGATCAGCTGTTGAATGAGGGCGGAGCAGGTGAAGTTATGTCACTGTCCATCTACGGATGGTTCTTCGAGGAATTCCTCGGCAAACAGGGACTTGACTACGCGAACAACGGAAACGGACGAGAGGAAGCCGCAACAGCAGTCGCGTTTGATGAAAACGGCGGAGCTGCCAATATTCTGAATGCGTGGAAATCTCTTTATGACAAGGGATACGCTCCGATTGTAGGAAAAGGCGGGGACGCCGGACTGGCGGATTTCTCTGCGGGAAAATCCGCGATCACGCTTGCGTCCACAGCTTCCTTAAAACAGATTCTTCAGGATGTAAACGGAAAATTTGAAGTCGGAACAGCTTACTTCCCGTCAATTAAAGATTCTGACGAGGGCGGCGTATCCATCGGAGGCGCTTCTCTGTGGGCACTGAACAACCAGGATCCGAAGAAGTTAAGAGCAACATGGGAGTTCGTGAAATTCCTTGTGTCTCCGGAGTCTCAGGCGTACTGGAACGCGCAGACCGGATACTTCCCGGTTACGACAGCAGCGCAGGATGAGCAGGTGTTCAAGGATAACATCGCCCAGTATCCGCAGTTCCAGACAGCGATCGATCAGCTGCACGACTCTTCGCCGGAATACGTGGGAGCTCTGCTCAGCGTATTCTCCGAGGCACGGGCAACAGTTGAGTCTGAGATCGAGAGTATGTTAAACGGACAGGTGACAGTGGATGAGGCCGTAAGCAATATGGCGGATTCCATCAACAAATCTATCGAGGAATACAATCTTGTAAACGAATAAAAACAGATCTATAATAAAATACAGTGTCAGTGCGTGAAGGACCGCCGCGTTTATGCGGCGGTCTTTCGGCAGTGTCACGGATGTGAAAATATGGAATATCTGTTATATATGAAAGAAGGGAAACAGCCATGACAAAAATATTTGCACACAGAGGCGCCAGCGGATATGCCCCGGAAAATACACTTCCGGCTTTCGAGATGGCGGAAAAGCAGGGCGCTGACGGAATCGAACTTGACGTACAGCTCACAAAAGACGGGGAGGTTGTGGTTATTCACGATGAGAAAATCGACCGGACCGGCACGGGAAAGGGATATGTGCGTGACTATACTCTGCGGGAGCTTAAAGACCTGTCGTTTCATAATCAGATGGAACAGTATCAGGGAGTGAAGATCCCCACTCTGAGGGAAGTACTTGATCTGGTAAAGCCGGGAAAAATGGAAGTGAATATCGAACTGAAGACAGGAATCTTCTGGTATCCGGGAATCGAGGAGAAGACGATGAAGATTGTGAAGGATATGGGGATGGCCGGCCGGGTGGTTTATTCGTCCTTCAATCATTACAGCGTGCAGAAAGTCCGGAGTCTGGACGCTCAGGCAGAGACCGCCTATCTGTTCAGCGATGTGATCTGCGATGTGGAAAAATACGCGGAGAAAACAGGCGTGAATGGGCTGCATCCGGCAGTGTATCATCTGTATATGTCTGATTTTATGAAGCGGTACAGGGACAGCGGGTTGAAAGTGCGCGTGTGGACGGTAAACAGGGAAAGCGACATGAAGAGATTTATTGAAGCGGATCTTGAGGCTGTGATTACAAATTATCCGGACACCGCTCTGTCCGTGAGAAAGCAGGTGGAAGATGCTCAGGGATAAGAAACTTTTCCTGCTTGATATTGATGGGACAGTCTGCATCGGACAGCGGCTGATCAGCGGGACGAAAGAATTCCTGGAAGCCGTGAAGGAGTGCGGCGGACAGTTCGTATTTATAACGAATAATTCCACGCGGAGTATTGACGATTATATTCTTTCGTTTCAGAAACTCGGCATTATGACGGATTACAGCAACTTTATAACAGCGTCTTTTGCCACCGTGCAGTATCTGAAGAAAAATTACAGCGGGAAACTGATCTATGTGATGGGTACGAAATCGCTGATGCGGGAACTGAAGAGAAACAAAATCCGGGTTACAACGGACTGCATGGACCCGGAGATTGCCTGTGTCCTCGTGTCCTATGACAACCAGCTGACCTATGAGAAGATCCAGGATACATGTCAGATCCTGAGCACCCGGGATGTGGATTACATCGCCACCAACCTGGACTATGTATGCCCTATTGAATTCGGATATGATACTGACTGCGGGGCGATCTGCCAGATGATTGAACACGCGGTGAAAAAGACGCCGAAGTATATGGGAAAACCGGGAACCGCAATGGTCGAATATGCACTGAAGCTGAATCATTATTCAAAAGAGAAGACGCTGATTGTGGGCGACCGTCTCTATACGGATATTCTCTGCGGACACAGAGCCGGGGTGGAGACCGCGCTTGTTCTCACCGGAGAAGCGACCCGCGAGGAGGCGGAACAGTGTGAATACGGTCCGGATTATATCTTCCGTTCGGTTGAGGAATTATATCAGAAATGGCTGAACCAGTGAATTTTTTCCCTTGTTTCTTCGTGCAGGTATGATAAAATAGCAATATGTTTTTTATGATGCTTCTTGTTAACGACTTAATTGAGGTGGCTGAAGATGAGAGAGGATATGAAAACAGTAATTGCAGATACGTTTACAGATATGCTGGAGAAGGAAGACCTGGACAAGATAACGGTAAAACGTCTGATTGAGGAATGTCAGATCTCCCGGCAGACGTTTTACTACCATTTTCATGACATCCTGGACGTTCTGGACTGGGCTTTCAAAAAAGCGACACAGGAACTGGAGAAGGAGAGCCTGGGCGCGGACAACCAGATGGATGCGGTGCGCTTTTTCGTCTCTTTTGTGAGAGAGAACAGAAGAAAACTGGAACGCCTCACCCACTCAAAGAAATGGGTGCAGATCGAGGGAATGCTGGTTGAATCTGTGATGATGTATCTGGAGACTCTGGTTCGGGCCAAGGCGCCGGATCTGGCAATCAGCTATGATGACAGAGAAGTTCTTCTGAGGTTCTATGCCAGCGGTATGGCGGGCGTGCTGCTGGAATATGCCGGGAAAAAGCATATCGATGAGGAACGCCTGATCATACAGCTGGAGAAGATCATAACCGGCAGAATGACTACATAGAGCTTATGCGTTTCAGCGTCTGGCGCGTCAGCTGTATATAGTGTTTGTAGAGGATGCCGAACCGGTGAATGTAGCCGGCCTGCCAGGGCTTCAGTTTTCCGCAGAAATGGAGGATTGAAGTGTTCTGCATGACCCAGTCCATGTTGCACAGACCGGAGCTTTTCAGCAGATAGGTGTTGTAGTTGCGCGCGTCATAGTTCCAGATGGAATCATCCAGCGCCAGTGTACGCTGTCCGTACAGGATGTTCAGAAGATCCTGATCGGGCAGCAGCAGTTCTTTCCCATGTTCTTTTGTATATCTGAAGATTTCTTCGGCAGTGATTTCTTTTCTTGCCGTATCCAGATCAATTAACAGAACCCCTGAATTGTAGTAATCATGATCTGTTCCCAGCCGGAGCTGATTAATATTGCTTGCCAGATCCGTCTTGCCGGTATGGGCCGCTGCCGCGAACAGCATGCCTTTCATATCCGTTTCCCAGAGCGGCCGGAGGGGATTGATGACAAGAATGTCCGGATCCAGATACAGAATCCGGTGAAGATCTTCCGGCAGAAGACTGCCTGCCAGAAGGCGGTAGTACATTTCCCGTGGATACTGCCGGCTTACCGGGGCGTCTTTTAGGAAAGTATCGTCGACCAGCACCGGATGAAAGCCGAAACCGCAGAAGCGGCAGAGCCTGCCTGCGGACGCGAGAAGATCATCGGGAATCCCGCTGTGCATCAGCCAGATATCCGGGGACTCTTCCGGCTGGCTGGTGTGAATGGATGTGAGCAGCACCTTGAGCTGCGGCATGTAGTTTTCATTCAGCGTGACGAGAATCTGCATCCGGCTTCTGGGATTCTCCGGACGCCGGGTCTGTTCCGGGTTCATGATAAGTTTCCCTCCTTATGTTTCCTTATTCCTGACACTTACAATATAGCTTACAAAACGGAATCCCACCACTTATAGTTTTGGTATCCTGTCTTTACAAAACCCGAAATTTGTCAAAAATCCTGACAGATTTTGAAAACTGTAAATACAGATTTAAAAAATTGAAAGTCGCAATTCCCGGGAATTTCTGCTATATAAAAAGTGTAACGGCGAAATAAGGTGCGGAAAGGAGGAGCATCCATCGATGAATATCGGAGAAGGCATATTTGCGTATAAGCTGTATGAACTGGAAGAACAGTACGGAAAACTGCAGTGCAGGATTCGTGCCTGTGAACAGGGAGACAGAAAGAAAATAAAGAAAGAGCTTCGCAAGGCATGGAATGAATATGAAGAGAGCAGCCAGCTTCTTCAGGAAAAGGTCAGGGCGTGCCGTTCACCTGCGGTATCACGGCTGTCACAGGCACAGCTTGATTATCGGAAACAGACGGAGGATCTGATGAAGAAACAGATCGCCAATGACGTCCATTCAGACGGCAGCAACCCGGATGAGGATAAGGCGGAAGCCGGTCTTCTGTTTGCGGAATATGCCATGGATTTTGCGACGCTGTCCATGCAGCAGGCGCTGATCGCAGCGATGTCCGCACTTGAAATTGAAAGTGAGAAAGACGAAAGCACGCAGGATGGGAGGAAGGAAAATGCATGAAGTAAAAAAACCGAGAAAACCTTTGATTTATTACTATGTGATTGTTCTTCTTGTACTTCTTTTGTTTAACTTCATATTTATGCCATGGGCGGCGGAGCGTCAGGTCAAAGAAGTCGGTTATGAGACGTTCATGGATATGACGGCGGATAAGGAAATCGATCAGGTGCAGATTGATCAGGAAGAAAATGAGATCATATTTACAAATAAAGACGGATCCGAGATCTATAAGACAGGGATGGTGGATGATCCGGATCTGACGCAGAGACTTTATGAGTCGGGAGCCACATTTTCCGGCCAGATTATTGAACAGGCATCCCCGCTTCTTACGTTTCTTCTGTCGTGGATTCTTCCGATTCTGATCTTCATCGGAATCGGACAGTATATGTCCAGAAAACTGACAAATCGGGCGAATGGCGGACCGAACTCCATGATCTTCGGAATGGGCAAGAGCAGTGCGAAAGTCTATGTGAAGTCATCGGAAGGGATCAAGTTCTCCGATGTGGCGGGCGAGGACGAGGCGAAGGAGAACCTGTCCGAGATCGTGGAATATCTGCATAATCCGCAGAAGTACAGAGAAATCGGAGCGTCCATGCCGAAAGGAATCCTTCTGGTAGGCCCGCCCGGAACCGGTAAAACCATGCTGGCAAAAGCAGTGGCAGGAGAGTCAAACGTGCCGTTCTTCTCCATGTCCGGTTCGGAATTCGTGGAGATGTTCGTCGGAATGGGAGCGTCAAAAGTGCGTGATCTGTTCCGGCAGGCAAAGGAGAAGGCGCCCTGTATCGTATTTATCGATGAGATCGACGCCATCGGCCAGAAGCGTGACGGACGAGTGGGCGGAAATGATGAGCGTGAGCAGACGCTGAACCAGCTCCTCACGGAGATGGACGGATTTGAGACCAACAACGGAGTTATCATCCTTGCGGCGACGAACCGCCCGGAATCTCTTGATCCGGCGCTTACCAGACCGGGACGTTTTGACCGGCGTGTGCCGGTGGAACTTCCGGACCTGAAGGGACGGGAAGAGATCCTGAAGGTTCATGCGAAGAAAGTGAAACTGGATGAGAGCGTTGATTTTTCCGTGATTGCCCGTATGGCATCCGGAGCGTCCGGCGCGGAGCTTGCCAATATTGTCAATGAGGCTGCGCTGAAGGCTGTCCGGGAGAACCGGAAGTATGTCACCCAGTCGGATCTGGAGGAAAGCATTGAGGTGGTAATCGCAGGATACCAGAAGAAGAACGCGATCCTGACGGATCAGGAGAAGAAGGTAGTCGCGTATCACGAGATCGGACATGCCCTTGTGGCTGCGAAGCAGACCCAGTCGGCTCCGGTTCAGAAGATCACGATTGTTCCGAGAACATCAGGCGCCCTTGGCTATACCATGCAGGTGGAAGAGGGAAATCACTACCTGATGAGCCAGGAAGAACTGGAGAATAAGATCGCCACGCTGACCGGCGGCAGAGCGGCGGAAGAACTGGTATTCCATTCCGCGTCGACGGGAGCGTCCAATGATATCGAGCAGGCGACGAAGCTGGCCAGATCCATGATCACCCGTTACGGCATGAGCAAAGATTTTGATATGGTTGCCATGGAGACCGTGACGAACCGGTATCTCGGCGGAGACACTTCATTGAGCTGTTCGGCCGAGACCCAGGCGGAGATCGACCGTCAGGTCGTTGAGCTGGTGAAAAAGCAGCATGAGAAAGCGGCCAGAATCCTGGAGGAGAACCGGGATAAGCTGGATGAACTGGCGGATTATCTCTATGAGAAAGAGACGATCACCGGGGAGGAATTTATGAAAATTCTTGACGCGTAGAAGCAGGAGCGGATACGGCAAAGCAGGACAGCAGCATCTGCCTTTCCCGCGTCGGAGTCGATAAGTAATAAAGAACAAGACAGCAGGGACAGGCAGTTTACATAGAATAATACGGAAGAGAAAGGCGGAATCAGAGATGGGAAAATCAATCAAAGAGACAATGCAGGAGTTTACGGTAAATCAGGCGCTGAAGTATCTGGAGGGAAATCCGGAGGAAAACATACCGAAGCTGATGGCTTTTGTGGATAAGTTTATGCCGAAGGACTGGTATGCAAGTCAGAGAAACGCGATCCGGAATGCCATAGAGCAGAAGAACAACTGGTATCAGCTGATCTTAAGGATGTATGAGCTGGATCCGGGCGTGAGAAGAGCGTTCTTCCAGAACTTTATTACAAATGCCAGCCTGAAGGGAAGCGCTCTGCAGGAAGAAGTTTCAAACGAAAACAACTGCAACGTTCCGTGGGCGATCCTGCTGGATCCGACTACAGCGTGCAACTTAAACTGTACAGGATGCTGGGCGGCTGAGTATGGTCACCAGTATAACCTGACCCTGGAAGATATCGATTCCATTGTGACCCAGGGAAAAGCGATGGGAACCTATATGTATATCTACACGGGCGGTGAGCCGACCGTGCGCAGAAAAGACGTGTTTAAGATCTGTGAGATGCATCCGGACTGCGAGTTCCTGGCATTTACAAACGGAACCATGATCGATGAGGAGTTCTGTCAGGAGATGCTCCGTGTGAAGAACTTTGTTCCGGCCATCAGTCTGGAAGGCTTCGAAAAGGCAAACGACGGACGGCGCGGAGAAGGTGTATATCACAAGGTGCGCCACGCCATGGAACTGATGAAAGAACACAAGCTTCCATTCGGTATCTCTGTATGTTATACAAGTCAGAACTTTGAGGATGTCAGCAGCGAGGAATTCTATGATATGATGATAGAAAGCGGCGCGCTGTTCGTATGGTTCTTCCACTATATGCCGGTGGGACACGGCGCAGTGACCGATCTGCTTCCGACACCGGAGCAGAGAGAGGAAATGTATCGCAGAATCCGTCATTTCCGTGAGACAAAACCGATCTTCGGCATGGATTTCCAGAACGACGGAGAGTATGTCGGCGGATGTATCGCGGGAGGAAGAAGATACCTGCACATCAATGCGAAGGGTGATGTGGAGCCGTGCGTATTTATCCATTATTCCAATGTAAATATTCACGACGTTTCCCTGCTGGATGCGCTGAAGAGCCCGATCTTCCAGGCTTATCATGACAACCAGCCGTTTAACAACAATCATCTGAGACCGTGTCCGATGCTCGAGAATCCGGGCAGACTGGAAGCGATGGTGAAAGAGACAGGCGCTGTAAATACGGATTATCAGGATCCGGAGAGCGCGGAGGAGCTGTGCGAGCGGTGCGTTCCGTACGCGAAGGCATGGAAACCGACGGCGGATAAGCTGTGGGCGGAGAGCCATCCTGAAAAATAGTATGAAAGGGATCGGTGAGGAATGGAACAGTATGTTGTGCCGGTAGAATGGCAGGAAGGATATGTGAAAGTTCTGGATCAGACAGAGCTTCCGGAGAGGGAAACCTGGCTGGAAATCAGAACAGCGGAACAGATGTGGGACGCGATCAGGCGTCTCTGTGTCAGAGGGGCTCCGGCCATCGGGATCGGAGCTGCCTACGGCGTCTGTGCTGAGATGCGGCGGCATGAAGATGAGTCTGCATCGGAGTATCACAGGATTCTGAATGATACCATTGATTATCTGGCAACTTCAAGGCCCACTGCGGTCAACCTCTTCTGGGCGCTTGACCGGATGCGAAAAGCCGGGGAGGCGTGCGGGAATCTGGAGAACACGGAGACCCGGGTAAAGCTGGAAGAGGAAGCGAACGCCATTGAAAAAGGGGAGGAAGCAGCGTGTATAGCCATTGGGGAAAACATGCTGCATCTTCTGAAAGACGGCATGACGATCCTGACTCACTGCAACGCGGGCGGGCTTGCCACAGTGCGCTACGGCACCGCCCTTGCCCCGATTCTTCTCGGAAAGGAGAGGGGAATCAATTTTAAAGTCTATGCGGATGAAACAAGACCGCTCCTTCAGGGCGCCAGGCTGACCGCCTGGGAACTTCAGAGAGCGGCTGTGGACGTGACCGTTATCACGGATAACATGGCGGGAATGCTGATGGCACAGGGAAAGATCGACGCAGTAATCGTGGGATGCGACCGTGTCGCGGCAAATGGAGACGCGGCGAACAAGGTGGGCACCTATTCTGCGGCGGTGCTGGCACATTATCACGGAATTCCGTTCTACGTGGCGGGACCGGTCTCCACCATCGACATGAAGACGCCCACCGGCGCGGATATCCCGATTGAACAGCGGGATCCGGAAGAGGTGACCTGCGGGTTTGGCAGGAGAACAGTGCCGGAAGGCGTGAAAGTCTATAATCCGGCGTTCGATGTGACCCCTCATGAACTGATCACGGCCATCGTGACAGAGCGGGGTGTTGTGATGCATCCGGACCGTGAGAAGATCTCCGCACTGATGGGAGAATAAGGGAAGAATCACTTTCGCAGTGTCTCGGAGCACAGGGCAAGGAACCGTTTCAGCACCGGATGATCATTGTCATATCGGTAATAAACGCCAAAAGACAGTTTTGGCAAATCTGTAATGGGAATATACTGCAGGGCCGGATCGCGGGTGAGGGCGATATCCGGTCCCAGAGTATATCCGATCCCGGCTTTGGCAAGCGTGTACGCACTCTCGATGCTTTCACTGAAATAGCGCTGTTCAGGGGGAAGCTTTACAAGGAGGCTGTTTTGGAGGGAGAAGATCGAATTAGTGATCTGCCTTGGAGAGCAGACGATAATATTTCCCTTCAGTTGTTTTTTCCTGAGCGTTTCATATTTTGCCAGCGGATAATCAGGTGAACAGACACAGGCAACAGGAGCAGAATAAAGTTCTCTGAAAAATAAGGAGGACTTATTCTGCTCTTCTTTTATGCCGAAAGCTGCATGGAGCTGCTTGTTTTCCACCAGTCCCAGAAGTGACGGGAACGGAACCAGACGGATGCCGGGACGCAGCAAGGGATATTCTTCCGTCAGGCGCCGAAAGACCGGAGGCAGCAGGTTCAGCTCCAGATAGTTATGGCAGCCCACTTCAAAGGAAATGAAATGCTCATGCCGTCCCAGACGTTCCCTGGCGGAGAGGGCGGTCTTCAGGATAAGCTGCGCATCGGGGAGGAACATAATGCCTTCTTCTGTGAGGGTAACGCTCTTGCTCGTACGGCTGAACAGCTTGACGCCCAGCTCGTCTTCCAGCGCGCGGATCTGGTGGCTGACCGCCGGCTGCGTGATCTTCAGTTCTTCCGAGGCTCTTGAGAAATTCAGGTGTTCCGCGACGGAAAGAAAACATTCCAGCTGTATTGTATTCATAATAATCTCCTATAAAAGTTTTTTATAGATTATAGCATAAAAATATCCCTTTGGGACATATACAAGGCGGGAAAGAAAAATAGAAAGAATAAAAGACCGGTAGGAAAAGAATAAAAAACTGTAAATAGAGAATTGACAGAGGAGAATTCAAGAGTTAATATTCAGT
>CALWBC010000366.1 GCA_944375755.1 uncultured Mediterraneibacter sp.
AACCAGATACGTGCTGATGGAGTTTGACTTTACAGAAGACCCGGACTTCGCTGACGAGATTCTGCGCCAGGTGAAAGAGGTCAGGGCGATTCCGCTGATCGCACATGCGGAGAGATATGAATTTGTCCAGGATGATCCGGAGATTGTATACCGGTGGAAAAAGAAAGGATATGAGGTTCAGGTTAATAAGGGGAGTTTTCTTGGCAGATTCGGGGAAGACGCGCAGCGCGCGGCGTTTGAACTTCTGAACCACAATCTGGTGACGGCGGTCGCGAGTGACGCCCACAGTCCGGTCCGGCGGACCACCTGCATGGCGGATGCATATGAGTATCTTGCTGAAGAATACCCGACGGATTATCTGGATCTTCTGTTTGATAAGAATCCCCGGAACATCTGTAACGGGCTTGAACCGGTGCGGTTGAGACGGATTCCGTTTGAAGAAAGATATTACTGGGAGGAACAGGCACAATGAGAAGAGTAAGGGTTACGATATTTATAGTTTTCGTTCTGTCGGTAATTGCATTTGTCGCATACAATGTCTTTTCCCGGATGGTGGAAGACAATGAACCTCCGGTGATCACCTGTGATTCAGACACCATCTCAGTCAGTGTGGAGGACGACGAGTCAGCTCTTCTGAAAGGGGTAACAGCGGAGGATAACAGAGACGGGGATCTGACAGATTCTGTCAGGGTCGCATCAATGACCAATTTTACAGAGCCGGGCAAACGGACAGTGACTTATGCCGTGTTTGACAGCGCGAATCTGGCGGCTACATATACGAGAAACCTGGAATATACGGATTATACCTCGCCGGAAATTCATCTTTCGGCTCCGCTCCGGTTTACCCTTGACGAGACAGATGAGATGAATGTGGCTGAGAATATGACTGCGGAGGACTGTCTGGATGGAGATATTACATCACAGATACGATCCACATTTAATGACAGCACCTATGCATATCAGACTGGAAATTATAATCTGACAGTGCAGGTAAGTAACAGCGCAAGCGACACATGCTCTGTGAACCTGGTTGCGACAATTACGGATCCGTCAGATACCGATGAGCGGGAAAAATATTATCCGGTCCTTTCTGACTATATTGTATATACGGACGTCGGCAAGTCGGTGGATCTGGAATCTCTCATTACCGGGTTCGAGAGAAACGGCACGGAGTACCTTTTTGAGGAAACCGAGGAGGATTTTCTTCCGGGGGGGCGTGGAGATGTGGAGATCTCCGGAGATGTGGACTATGAGACTGCCGGCAGCTATACAGTGGATTACACGTTTACAACAGAAGATGGCGCAGCGGCGACAACGAAATTAGCAGTGGTAGTGAGGTAATTAAGATGGAGAATACGACCGGTCAGACTTTGGAAAATTATAAGATAGAACCGTTTACACTGATACATGATATTTTGATAAACTGGTGGTCGATCCTGATGGGGGCTGCTGCTGCGGTGCTTCTGGCGTATGTGCTTCTCAATATCAGGTATGTGCCGGAGTATACATCTTCAGCAACATTTGTCGTATCTGCAAGGAATACGGCGGCATCCTATTCGACGCTGAGCACGTCGAGTTCTATGGCGACTACGTTTCAGAAGATCGTGCAAAGTACGACGATGCAGGATATCCTGTGTGAGAAGCTGGGGGTAGATGAGATTGACGCAGATATAGAGGCCAGCGTTGCGGAGGGAACGAACCTGCTGGAGTTGAATGTCACAGCGCCATCTCCGAAGGAGGCCTTTGATATTATGGAAGGAATCCTGGAGAATTATTCCAGTATCTCCTATTATACAGTCGGGGATATTGTGCTCAATATGCTTAAAAATCCTGAAATTCCCTTTTCGCCTGATAATCCGCTTAACTTAAACCGGAATTTAAAAATGGTTTTTGCTCTGGCTGTGATAATGCTCGCGTGTCTTTATGGGCTTCTTTCTTTTTTGAAAGATACTCTGAAGAATGAAGACGACATTGAAGAAAAGCTGGATGCCAGGAATATGGGGGCCATTGCCTATGAGATCAAGAGTAAGACACTGAGAGACCTTTTGAGCCGAAAGAAGAAAGGACTTTTGATCAATGATCCGCTGGCAGGATTCGGCTTTGTGGAAAGCTACAGGAAATTTTCCGCAAAAGTAGAATATAGGATGGAAAAGGAAGGTTGGAAAGTACTTACTGTGACCAGTGTTTCGGAAAATGAAGGAAAATCCACTGTGGCGGCCAACCTTGCAATCAGTCTGGCGGAGAAGGATAAGCGGGTCATCCTGGTCGACGGAGATCTGAGGCGTCCTTCCCAGTTCCTTATCTTTGGACTCCGACCGTCAGAAAAGAACGAACTGGGTGAATTTCTTAAGAATGAGAGGAAAGAGTTTGAACTGACCATGCGGACAAAAGTTCCGAAGCTGTATCTGGTCGGAGGACGCAACTGTTATTCCTCATCCACAGATATCCTTCAGGGGGAACGGACGAGAAAGTTCCTGAACCGCTGCAGGGAATCTGTAGACTATGTCATTATTGATACGCCGCCTACCGGAGTGCTGGGAGATGCAGAACTCTGGGGACAGTATTCAGATGCGGTTCTTTTTGTGGAACGGCAGAACTTTATAGAAGCGGAAGATATCAATACGATGCTGGACAAGTTCCGGGCTCAGAAAACGAGGATACTTGGAGTGGTGCTGAACGGCGTACAGTCTTTCGGCAGGCTGGCCGGCGCGACGGTCGGAAGATACAGCGGCAGGTATGGTGACTATGGCAATTATGGAAAGAAGCGTAAGGAAAATAAAAAATGAGTGAGAACAGAGAAGTTACAGAAAACGAAAAGACGAATGAAATAGAAAAAATAGATATCATGAATCTTATGGCAGATTTCCTGAATGCTCTGAGAAAGCTCTGGCCTGTCATGCTGATCCTGCTTGTGGTGTGTACGGTGCGCTCTTATTTTGCTACATCATTTTCCTATACACCTCAGTATGTCGCTTCAGCGACCGTCTCTGTAGCAGGACCGGGAGGCTCCTACAGCAATATTCAGTCCGCCCAGGAAATGGCAGAGATTTTTCCATACATATTGACCAGCGGTGTGCTGCAGGATGTGGTGGCAAACGATCTGGGAACGGATACTGTTCCCGGAACGATTGATGTTCAGGCGGAATCCGGTATGAATATGATGACAATCTCGGTATCGTCCGACGATCCGCAAATGGCTTATAATATCCTGACTTCCGTGCTCGAGAATTACCCGGAGGTGGCGGAATATATATTCGGAGAGACACATCTTCAGATCCTGGATGAGACGGGAATACCGTCAGATACGCAGAAGGAAGTGGTGATCCGGGGATCCTACCGGAGAGGCTTCCTTCAGGGAGCGATTATAGACGCTGTGATCCTCTGCCTCTACGTGTTCATGAAGCAGACGGTACACTCGAAGGAAAAACTGAACAAGAGGATTAATATCAAAGATCTGGGAAGTCTTCCATATGTAAGACAGAAGAAGAGAAAAAAATCAGCATATAACAGTCTGAATATCCTGAATGAACGGATTTCGCCCGCATATGAGGAGGCAATCCGCAGGATCAGGGTGAGAGTGATGCGTGAATCGGACGAGGAGAAAGAGAATGGAACTGTGATTATGGTAACCAGCTCCATTCCCGGAGAAGGCAAGACAACGGTAGCGGTAAATCTTGCCATTGCAATAGCAAAGCAGGGGAAGTCAGTTATTCTTGCTGATTTTGATACAAGAAATCCTTCTGTTGCCGAGATCATGAATGAGACAAAAAAACATCCGGGAATTGGCGCGGTGCTGCGGGATAAAGTGACGCTGACGCAGTCTCTGTGCGTGGCGGATATTCCGGATACAGACATGTTGATCCTCTACGGCGGTAAGCCGAATTCAGAGGATGCCGCTCTGCTGGGATCCAGGAGGATGGAAAATGTTCTGAACGCCATGCGGAAAAGGGCTGATTATATAATTCTGGATACTGCTCCGGCGGAGCTTCTGGCGGATGCATCGCTTCTTGCAAAATATGTGGACGCTGCATTGTATGTAGTCCGCAGCGACTACACAAAGCTGGGCAAGATCCGAAACGGAATCGAGGCGCTGACCTCCAGAGATGTTGAGATACTGGGATATGTGTTTAACGGTGATACCAGCCATAAAGACGGGCGATACGGCTACGGTTACGGCTATGGATATGGGTACAGCCGATACAGCAGATACGGCCGTTACAGCAGCTATTCCCGTTATGGAAAACTGAAAAATACTGGAAAACGTCAGGATGAATATGGACGTGTTATCAAAGAATAGAACTGTCAAGGAGTGAGTAGGAGGCACTGCAGATGGCGAAACATAAGAAAAAGAAGAAAGGTCTGGGAGGCTGGATCAAAAAACACAAGGTGGCTTCTACAGTGATTGTGCTGTTTCTGATCTGTTTTCTGATCATTGCCTGGGTGATCGGGGCGATTGTATGGGGGATATATCATAACAGTATCGGGATCGTGGATCCGGATGCTGTGGATCCTACATCCGATCAGGTTCAGATCGCGCGGGAAGATCAGAAAGATGATGATGTAATCAATGTGCTTTTAGTGGGATCTGATTCCCGCGATCCGAATGCTGAGATGGGGCGGTCGGATACAATGATGCTGGTGTCGTTTAATAAGGCGAAAGAAAAAGCAACTGTGATCTCTTTCCTGCGAGACAGCCTGGTCGAAATTGATGGGCATGGACAGAGCAAGCTGGGGCACACTTTTGCGTATGGCGGCGTGGGTCTTACAATTAATACGATCAATGAACAGTTTGATCTGGATATTCAGAACTATATCATTATTAATTTTGAAAATCTGGTGGGGATTATTGATGAGCTTGGCGGTATTCAGGTGACGCTTACAGAGGAAGAAGCAGAGTACTACAGGGAGAACGGAATGCCGGAGATACAGGCGGGGGATGTTACCCTGACCGGTTCACAGGCTCTTGCACATGCAAGAAATCGCAGCCTTGACAACGATTTTGGAAGAACCAGACGACAGAGAAGTGTGCTATATGGTATTTACAATAAAGTAAAACAGAACCGAGACCCTCAGACACTTATGTCGTTGATCACTTACTGTATGGGAGAGGTATCGACGAATATGAGTGTTACAGAGATTTATGATATTGCAACAGATGTGTTGAATATCGACCATCTCAAGACACAGCAGGCGGCAATTCCGAAGGACGGGTCTTATGAATTCGGAACCTACGATGGGATGTCTGTGGTTGAACTGGATCTGGATGCGAATAAGGAATATATACAGGAACTGTTATATTAAAGCGAGGCTCCCCGGAGAATGCGATAAATAAAAGTGCATTCTCCGGGGAGTGTTATTTTACAAAGAATACAGGTAAAGTATTGCTTTTCTGGTAATTTCTGATAACTGCATACAACATCTTGTTTCCTGACAGGAGATTGAGCTACAATAAG
>CALWBC010000367.1 GCA_944375755.1 uncultured Mediterraneibacter sp.
GCGACAGATGAAGTGCCATTGCACGCGCATCTGTCGCTTTTGTTACATCCGTTCGAAGCTTTGAAGGAGTGGGCTCAGCATGGCGTTACAGCTTCCTCTTTCCCGGCGCCCTCCGATTAGCCAAATCGCTTGCAACCGGAAAAGTTTCCGTCAGAAAAATCAGAATTTATAACAACCCCTCGAATGTATCATAGAATGTGGGATAGGACACATCCACGCATTTGCTGTCCAGTATTTTTGTGTTTCCTTCAGCTACCAGCGCGGCGATACTGAATGCCATGGCGATTCTGTGATCCAGAAGGGTGTGGATGGAGGCTCCTTTTAGTTTCCCGCCAGTGATGATCATGCCGTCAGGGGTCGGGGTTACGTTGCAGCCCATCGCTTTCAGGTTGTCGGTGACGGTTTCGATGCGGTCTGTCTCCTTTACTTTCAGTTCGGCCGCGTCTTTGATCACGGTTGTGCCCTCGGCGACAGCCGCCATCACGGCGATGACCGGGATCTCGTCGATCAGTGTGGGGATAATGTCCCCTTTGATTGTGATGCCGTGGAGCTGGCTGGTACGGACGAGAATATCCGCGATTTTCTCGCCTGCTTCTACCCGCTCGTTCAGAAGTGTGATATCGCCGCCCATATCCTCGCAGACACGGAGAATGCCGGAGCGGGTCGGGTTGATCCCCACATTTTCAATCAGGATTTCCGAATCCGGAACGATCAGTCCAGCGGCAATGAAATAAGCGGCGGAAGAGATGTCCCCCGGTACGGTGATTTTCTGTCCGTATAATTCACGGCATGGTTTGATTCGTGCAGTGGATTCCGTGCTGTCCAGGGCGTGAGAGCTGGAGATGTCCGCGCCGAATTCTTTCAGCATGAGTTCGGTGTGATTGCGTGAAAGGCTTGGCTCTGTCACGGATGTTTCTCCTTCTGCGTAAAGCCCTGCCAGCAGGATACAGGATTTTACCTGGGCGGAAGCCACCGGTGAATTATAGTGGATGCCGTGAAGGCTGCTCGGACTGATATAGAGTGGGGCGCAGCCGTTTCTTAAAATACTCGAAATGTGGGCACCCATCTGGGTAAGCGGCGTGATGATCCGTTTCATGGGCCGGGAATTCAGGGATTCATCACCGGACAGTTTGGATTCGAAGTTCTGTCCGGCGAGGATTCCGGAGAGCAGACGTGTTGTTGTTCCGCTGTTTCCCACATCCAGAATGTCGGTCGGTGCGGACAGCCCGTGCAGTCCTTTCCCGTGAACGGTTACCACGGAACCGTTTTCTTCTATATCTATGCCCAGGGTCCGGAAACAGCGGATGGTGGCGAGACAGTCCGCGCCTTCCAGAAAGTTGTGAACTTCCGTATCGCCGCTGGCGATTGAGCCAAACATAATGCTCCGGTGAGAGATGGATTTGTCTCCCGGAACCTGAACTTTTCCTTTTAGACCTGTTATGTTACATAATTCCATGATTTGTATCCTTTCTGTGAAAAAGTTCCTGACCGTATGAGCAGGAACTCTTTTACAAGAATTTATATTTGTTTGTAAGTTCTGCCTGAATTATTATACCATAAAACCCGTTGTTATGCACACGCAGTGCGCTGCTGACCGGGGATGCCTGGCCGGGGATGGGAATGCCGGCCAGGCATCCCAGGTCAGGGGCGGCATCAGGTCTCGTAGATGACATAGCGGTATTTCTGAAGGAGTTCCGCGGCCTTCGCGGAAGACGCACCGTCATAGAACTCGATTCTCAGCACGCCTTCCTCGAATTCCCTGTTGTGTACGATTCCGATGTTTTTGATATTGATGTTATTGCTCGCCAGAATTGTCGCGATTGTAGCGATTCCGCCGGCTTCATCGATAATATCGCAGTACAGGGCGAACTGTTTCTTGATCGGTCCGGCAGAGCTGGACGGCATGGAGTCGCGGTAATCCCGGGAACTTTCGAAGAGGGAGTAAAGCGCCGTTTCATCTGCCGCGTCCACATAGGAACGGGCCTTTTCAAGAGTTTTGATATAGTTTCCAAGTATGCTTGAGATGTTTTCCCGGTTTTTCAGGCAGATCTGCTGCCACATGACCGGCGAAGAGGAAGCGATTCGCGTGATATCCTTGAATCCGCCGGCGGCAAGTGCCTTCATCAGTTCATCTTTCGTATCCGTATCCCTGACAAAATTTACCAGGGTGGATGCGATGATATGCGGCAGATGGCTGATTGTCCCGGTGATGCAGTCGTGTTCCTCATAATCCAGAATGACCGGAAGCGCTCGCAGAGATTCCACGAAATCTCTGTATGCGTCCACTTTTTCCCGGGCAACGCCGGCAGCCGGCGTCAGGATGTAGTAGGCGTTCTCGATCAGATGTGCTTTTGAGTTGGAAAATCCGCTTTTCTCCGAACCTGCCATCGGGTGTCCGCCGATAAAATTCGCTTCCATGCCAAGGGCTGTTACCTCGCGGTGAATGGATGTCTTTACACTTCCTACATCGGTCAGGATGCAGTTCTCATCCAGCAGATCCTTGAGCTGTGAGAGATATGCGGTGTTGTAAGAGACAGGGGCGCACAGGAAAATGTAGTCGCATCCTCTGAAGTTGTCGTCAATGGAAGAGCAGGCTGTATGGATAACTCCTTCCTGAACGGCGAGAGCCAGTGTCTCTCTGTTTTTGTCAAATGCAGCTATTTCATAGTCCGGGTAGTATTTGCGGATTGCCTTTGCAATGGATCCGCCGATAAGTCCCAGACCGATAAAACCGATTTTTGATGTGCTCATAATAATAAGTAGAATTCCTTTCTGAAGTTTCCACCGAAGCGGTTTTGCCAGAGCAGTCTCCGGTGTTTATGCTGTATATACTCCGTGAGCGCAGCCCGCGGATAAGCAGGGGGCGATCCGGCGCATATGTATTGTTATTTTAGCACTTTACATTGTAAAAGTAAACATGTGAAAAGCAAATCCGGGGAGAAAAGCATGGACAGGAACGGATATAAATTAATATGTGAAAAATGAATAAAATAGTTGTAATCAGTATGAAATTTTAGTACAATATACACATGATGTGTATATTTGCCAGATAAATAAATGTGCACAATAACTACATACAAGGAGGCAGCAGCATGAAGGTTTACAGAACGGACGAAATAAGAAATGTGGTATTGCTTGGACACGGCGGAAGTGGAAAGACAAGCCTGGTCGAGGCAATGCTGTACGTGTCGGGTGCAACGAACCGCATGGGCAAAGTGACAGAATCCAACACGGTAAGCGATTTTGATAAAGAGGAGCAGAAACGTAAGTTTTCAATCAGCACAAGCTTGATTCCGATCGAGTGGGAGAAAGCGAAGATCAATATTCTTGATACACCGGGTTATTTCGACTTTGTCGGAGAAGTGGAAGAGGCGGTCAGCGCGGCGGACGCGGCTGTTATCGTTGTTTCCGGAAAAGCCGGTGTGCAGGTCGGCACGGAGAAAGCCTGGGAGCTGTGTGACAAGTACAATCTTCCACGTATGATCTACGTGACAGAGATGGATGTTGACGATGCAAGTTTCCGTCAGGTGGTGGAAGATCTGACAGCGAGAGACGGAAAGAAGA
>CALWBC010000368.1 GCA_944375755.1 uncultured Mediterraneibacter sp.
TGTTAGTCGGAACAGATGGAGTGCCTCTGCACGAACATCTGGTTCCGGCGTTACATCCATTCAAAGCTTTGAAGTAAGTGGGCTCAGCATGGCGATGCAGCCCCCTGTTTTTGAACGTCCCCCAATCGAGAAAACTCATCCCGTCTGAATTACGTTTCCATCAGAAGCCTTCCCGTTAATGAACAAAATAACTGCTTGAAGCTTTCCGCCTTTATTCTCGAAAAGTACGAGGAAGCTCAGGGAGTACCTCTGAATATAAGTCTGGATTCCCTTGCCATTGAGATACTCGGACATACCTATGTGGATTCTTTCTCAGCAGCCATATCCAGTCTGGACAGGCACATCCCATCCGCTCTGCGCCAGCCGCTTGAAAAACTGAACCATCAAATCAGATATCACACCGGAATTATTGACTGCGGAGAATCAGATATCGACAGTAACCGCTGGATCTGGGACAGGCTCAGCGCATACAAAACCTTTATCTATAAAATAATGGGAGATCTGGCATAGATCCCCCATGTTCTGAACATTTCCGAATCTCCGGATCACTGAGCATTTCATCCCAGCCCCTCAGTACATCTGTTTGTTTGGCCCGACTCTTTCTCAGGCTCCCTCCATCGACTTTGTCAGCGTTTTAATATCTGTTCTGGCGAGCATCCTGCTGCCAAAAGGCCGCATGGCAAGCCCCATAAGCTTCATGGGATTATCATCTGCGGCCACACGGTTGGAAACAACTTTGCCGCATCTGGTACACCTGTGAATCACAGCCCATTCCCCGTTTTTTCTCACCCAGACTCCAATTGGCTCCATGCGCCCGTGGCAGTCTGACGAACGGTCTCCCGGCTCGATGTCAAGATGAATACTGTACAGACAGTTCGGGCAGTGATTCCTGTGGCTGCTTCCTGCTCCTGCCGACACAACCGGCCATCCGCATACCTTGCAGGTAAAGGAATCCGTACACGGATGCGTCTTAAAATACCGCTTATCATATTTTCTTTTCTTGTTTTCTCTATTCATCGCGATTTTCTCCTTCTATTTTGCCTTTTGCTTCCTGATTTCTCATTTTATATTCCCGCGTCCGCCCATTATTCTGGTAAGTTCTTCCAGTCTGTCAATCGGAAACGGCGGCGATGACATGGGCTTTGACGCAATCGACAACAGTTTTACAACACTGTCCCGTTTCCTTACCGGCGTCAGATGCATTTCACCGCACAGACTGCATCTCTGTATAATCATCCACTCATCGTCCGTTTTCACCCAGATACCAACTGCTTCCAGAATTCCTCCGCACTCATATCCCTCTTCGTTTTCTGTGTGAATGCCTGCCAGGCAGTTGGGACAGTGTTCCGGCTGTTCCTCGTTTATGTCCTCTGATGAAATCCATCCGCAATTCAGACACTTGAATTTGTTCTGAGATTCTTTCATGTCGTTTTCTCCTTATCTGCAGTTTTTCTTCTCTTTCTTTAAAATTCTGCTTTCCTGTTTCGCAGAGCCCCCTGATCGTCCGGCTCTGCTGCTCTCTGATCGTATGGATTTATAAGGACGAAAAAACGGATGGCTCATTCCTCTGAGTCATCCGCATACCTGTTCTGTGTATGATTTTCAGCAGACTGTACAGCAACACTATCTTCATCTGAGATTGCTGATACACGTATTCCGTACTTTTCCGGGCATCACAACTAAAAACTGCCCTTCCGATTGAAGCCAGCCTGATGAACTATCCACAAACAGGTACAACAAAAAGACTCATCGTAATTACTTACTGAGTGATGAGATCTGTTTATCGTCCTTATTATCTGTGAATAGCCGACATCAAGCCACCTCCCTCGCTTAAACTTTAATCATGATAGCACATAACCAGTTATCAGGCAAGTACTATATTTCACAAAAAATATTCCGCAACATACAGCTTCTTCTGATTTCTGTCCAGCATGACAATCATCTCATCTCCGCCATACTTGTTCTGATACCAGAAGGAACATTCCGCATAATCAGGGCGCTCCGCTTCCGGAACAGCTATACTGTCCAGCCAGTCAGTGACAGCTTCCGCATAAGTCTCCTGAAATCTCGCACGTCCCTCTGTGGACTGCCACTCGACCATCTCATCTATCGCATCTTCCTCTTCATAACCGAACACATGATAGCGTATGCCATCTCCATGAAAACTGGCCCCGGAATCTTTACTGTAGACTTCGGAATACCCAGATTCTGAAGGCAGGATTAAATTCCAGTTTAACATGATGATATGTCCGTAATCGGTCAAAGAATTCCACAACGCAAAACCACCGGCCAGCATTGTGAAAGCAATGATAATAACTGATAATGAGATGACTATCTTCTTTTTCATCTTCCCTTTCCTTCCCAAATTCAGATTTCCTATGGAGTAATGGCATATTTTATGACATGTTCCTTCTTATTCTCAAATATATCATAAGCCTCCATAATCTGATCCAGCCCGCACCTGTGCGTAATAAGAAATCCCGCGTCCAGCTTTCCACATGCAGTCAGATCCATGATCTCCTGGCAGTAGCTTCCGTCCACTCCGCCGGTTTTGAATACCAGATTTTTCCCATACATATCCGGCAGCGGAAGTATCTGCGGCTCCTCATACATCGCCACAATCACCACAACAGCATTCGGCCTGGCAATCTTCCACGCGGTCTGGAATGTATCGCTTCCTCCGGCAACCTCGAAAACCGTATCTGCGCCTCTCCCGTCCGTCACTTCTCTGATCCTCTCCTCCAGATCATCCCGCCCCGGTACAAGTGTTATGTCCGCCAGTCCTTTTTCTCTTGCCAGATTCAGCCTGTATTCATCCGTATCTATGGCAATGATTCTTGCCGGTGTATACAGCCTGGCGCACAGCATCGTACACAGTCCGGTAGGACCTGCTCCGATCACAGCAACCGTATCTGCCGGCCGGATCTCCCCGATCTTCGCAGCCCAGTAGCCGGTCGACAGAATATCTCCATTAAAAAGGGCCTGTTCATCTGTCACATGATCCGGTATGACCGTAAGTCCGTTATCCGCAAAGGGAATTCTGACATATTCCGCCTGTCCGCCATCAATCCGACATCCAAGCGCCCATCCGCCGTGCTCGTCCGTGCAGTTATTTACATAGCCTCTCTTGCAGAAAAAGCACTCTCCGCAGAATGTCTCCACATTTACCGCTACCCGGTCTCCCGGCTTTACCTTTTTGACCGCGCTGCCTGTACTGACTACTTTTCCAACGAATTCATGCCCGAGGATCGTTCCCGGAACCGCTCTCGGCACTGCACCGTGTTTGATATGGATATCGCTGGAACAAATGGTCGTAAGCGTCACCTGAATCAGGGCATCTCTTTCGTCCAGGTTCTCCGGCACCGGCCGCTCTTCCAATGATATTTTCCCGTTTCCGTTATAAACAACTGCCTTCATCACTTTTCACCTCACCTGTTTTTAATACGGTTTGCATAATATCTCATGGATTTTCGTATTCAGTATGTTGTGCGTATAAGCCGGTGTAAGTACGATAGCGGAATCCGATCCTCTGCCTGTGCCTCCGACTGAAACAACAGGTACGCCATACGGTACGGCACCTGCGTCAAGCGCCATCGTCGCGCATTCCACTGCAACCTTCACTCCCTGCGAAAACATCCGGAGCGTGTGCGCCATGATCTCGATCGGCCCCTGACCGTGGAAGCGGCTGGAGAAGCTGCGTTCCGCTCCGCTCAGCGCATGGGCGGCAGTAACGAATTCAATGCCTTTGCCCTTCAGCTCTTTCCGAAGATCCTCCGGGAAGTCGTTCTCCCCTGGTTTTGACATTCCGTAAACCGCGGTTACAACAACTACAGGCAGTTCAATTCCGTTCTCTTCCAGATAACGGGCAATCGCTGTTGCCGCATGTCCTGTATTTGACGCGATAATAAGCGAAGTATTCAGGCTCTTCGCTTTCTCTACAGCGATCTTTATCGTTTCCATTGTATTGTCTTTTCCTGCTTTTTCATATACAACCATATTGTTCCGTCCTCTCTTTTCCTGAAAACACCCCGGATTCAATTATTCATCTGATCTCTTGTAAGCAGTATCCCAATGACAGTTTTTGCATCGGAAAGCTCTCCCTTCCGAACAAGATCATACGCTTCATCCAGAGAGATCCACTTCTTCTCAATGTCCGCCTCCTCATTTTCCCGTTGAAATTCAGGCACATCCTTCAGCCCTTTTGCAAGATAAACATAGGTCTTCTCATTCGTCCATCCCGCGGAATTCAAAAACATTGTAAGCAGCTCAACCGACTCCGCTGTCGTATCCGTTTCCTCCTGCAGTTCACGTACGGCTGTTTCCTCCGGCTGTTCTCCGTCCACATCCATCTTTCCCGCGGGAATCTCCCAGATCGGACATCCCATCGGGTGCCGGTACTGACGGATCAGAAGGATTCTACCCTGCTCATCCATGGCAACAACCGCAACAGCGTCACTGGACCCCGCAGTCTCACGGATAAA